>CAKMZU010000119.1:0-603 GCA_929200485.1 uncultured Gammaproteobacteria bacterium
GCGGAAGACTCAACTAAAACCACTTCCCGCTGAAAAACATCGGTTGGATCATGCTGGATAATATTGCCAAGATGCATGGCGAGAACTTCCAGCCGATTTGAATGAAAAGCTTCAATCATTGTTCACAAATTCGTCACAGTTCGTTGATAGGATGAAGTTAAATTACAATTGATTGAATAAGATAACAAATGGATTCAGTTATGAACACGGTAAATAAAGATTTAGTGACTAATCTGTCCAGTCGAAAACTTTGGCAGATTATTCATCACAACAAAACGAAGAATGAGCAACACTACTTATTGGAAGTCGCTCGCCAAGAACTCATCAAACGCAATGCCTACATTGAAGAACGTCAGTTCAATCAACCGCATTAATTTTTTGAGCAAGGCCAGCTACCCTCTGATTAAGACTCTGATATTCTGTTAAAACTTTGATATATTGCCACAACACTATTTAATTTTGGCTTTGGTTTGACAGAGGTATTATGCAAACTCTCAAAATCACCCTACTAATGACGGGTAACGAAATCATTCAGGGCGACATTTTAGATACAAACAGCCAGTATCTCTCAAAAAGCTTTGCCGAATGCCAATTATCTATTGC
>CAKMZU010000119.1:613-6837 GCA_929200485.1 uncultured Gammaproteobacteria bacterium
CTTCTATACTCACCATTGGTGATGATCCGATTCAACTCACTGAAGAAATCCAGCGAATCAGTCAATCGGCTGATTTACTGATTATCAACGGTGGTATGGGGCCGACACGGGATGATCATACATCAAGCGCACTTGCCGACGCGCTTAACGAACCGCTGATCACCAATGATAAAGCATTAGCGCATGTCAATCACTGGCTCAAAGAACGTGGTCACATTGAAAACGACCCTAAACAGTTAAAACAAGCTTATTTTCCAACCTCAGCCAGTTTTTTAGGCAATCCTTCAGGGAGCGCACCGGCTTATAGTGTTAAATTGAATCAATGCCTTATCATTCCTACGCCCGGTGTACCAAGAGAACTTAGAAGCATTACCAAAGAGCTGATCCTTCCATTAATAATGAAAACATTTTCTCTGCCACCCCAATCACCATGGCACAAGGCACTACTTTTCGGCATTTATGAATCCAGGCTTGAAAAACATCTGGAAAACTCCATTGAAAACCTCGATGCCTTTGAATTTGGCTTTAGAGTGGATACCCCTTATCTTGAATTTAAATACCGCTTGCCTGCGCAAGCCTCCAAAGAACAAAAAAGGGCACTTTCAAAAGAAATTCAAGAAGCGATCGCCCCATATCTTGTCAGCACTGAAGGCGTTAAGCTGCCCGAACAACTATTTAATCTTTTGCTCGAAAACAAAGCCACTGTGAGCACAGCTGAATCCTGTACTGGCGGTTTAACAGCTCATCTGCTGACACAGATCCCCGACAGCTCAAAAGTCCTCGAAGGTGGCGTTATCAGTTACTCGAATACCCTTAAAGAAAAATATTTACAGGTATCGCCAAAAACGCTTGAAAAATATGGCGCAGTGAGCAAAGAGACCGTACGGGAAATGCTGGAGGGGTTATTACATACCACAAACAGCACATACGGCATTGCGATTACTGGCATCGCAGGCCCTTCGGGAGGGACAAGTGAAAAGCCTCTAGGGACGGTATATATTGCTTATGGGGAAAAAGCATCTCCTCAGATTGCTCATCTGGTCGTCCCTGTTCACAGACAGTTATTCCAACAGTTCATTGCCCTATGCGCAATGGACTTGCTTAAAGCTCTGATCAAAAACCAGCCCACTCCAAGCTATATTGAGCGATATTCTGCCAAAACTAAAAAAATAGATTGACAGTACTAGTAATGCTTATTTATGACTAGTACATCATGTCAAACCGATTGTCGGCTAAGCACTATTCTTATAAACACACTTCGACAAGCTCAGTGTGAGCGGTTATCTACTCTCCCGCTCATCCTGAGCCCGTCGAAAGATACCTTACTGCGACAAACCTTTTGACACGATGGACTAGGATATACATCTTCGTATGCAGGGGGGGCATTAAGCAATGGCCTTTCATCATCCGTTGGTGAACCACTAAAACAGCTGAAGAATCTTCTTTTTTTCTTCATAGGTTTTTCTTTCAGGGGAAGCCTCGGCATCTTAATACTACATTTATCCTTAAACTCATCATCACCGAAGATCGTTTCGTTGAAGGCATCCGTAAGGTTCCGTATCCGCTCTATATTTTTATCAGAATAAGTTATATAGCGAGCCCCTGTCATTATTGATGGAAATTTTTCTATCTTGGCTATTTTTTCTTTGCTGGAAAATCTGGAATAAATTCCACCGGAATGTAATTTGGCTTCGGCTTGAAGTGATGATAGCAATGATAATACAGAATTATAATCTGTTAGATCTATGCTTTCGATTTGACTGCTCCCTCCGGCAGATCTGAGAGCGCAAACGATAAGGCTATTCAATTTAGCTATCATGTTCTGCTGAGCCAAATCATTTCCATCAGCAGCAAATGAAAACGATGAAGATGCAAGAAAAACTGCAAAACATAAAGGGAAAGATATTTTTAAAAAATTCAATTTTTTCATAATTAAACTCACATGAATAATACTTAGATGTAAAGACAGAACCTGTCTTATATAGTTCAAAGTTTATTTAATCATTCGTTTATTAAATTCTATGTCTATCCCGTTAAGATTATTAATCTCGCCCCTGAAAATACTCATAATAAAGTAAATAGTCATAATTTGTATTAACAACAATAAAAAAGCCGGAGCCATTATATTTTGTCGATATACATATCAAAAAAAGTATTGCCTCCTCACAGCCTTAATTGAAGTATTAGCAAAACTCTCCAAACCTAACACATCAAACAGGAAGCCAAGAGATACACTTAAAATACCAACAAATTCACCCTGATTTAAATTTGGTATCAGGAAGTTTATCCAACGTTTCGAGAGCCACTTGACGATAAAACGTCAATTTAGCCCCTTTTTTAGAATAATACATTCCACGAACGGCATTACTTAGCACATCAAGACAACATAACTTTGCAAAAAGTTGGCATTGCTTAGGGCTTGCTGAGATCTTCTTCTCAATCAGGTAGTCGGCAATTAACTTTTCAGCAAAGGGTTGTTGGATGCTGATCCACCGATCTAATTCTTTTGGTCGACTCTCGTAAAAAAAACCTAAATTTTTCCAAAAATGTGACTGCTCATAGAGGCTTTCGAGTTGAGCCGGTGTTAAGGCAGCGACCTGCTGGAAAGATTTAGCATCAATCATCCGAAAACTATATTGCAGATATTCATTACTCCAGTAATCTTCCATATTTTTTTGTGATTGATTCAACGCGGCAAAAAAAACGGATACATCCAGAGATTTTAGAGCGCTGAATGTCAATGACTGAAGCTCAAGCGTATTACTATTAGTAGGTTGAACCGTTAACCCCAACTCATTAAGCTGTTTAATTTTATGCGCTAATTCTTTGGATAAACAAGCGCAGTCTATTCGAAACCCCTTGAGATATTTTCTAGTAATATCTTTTAAAGTCATCGTATCAAGTTGCGTTGCACTGACGATAGGTAAAACATTCTGACCACAAACAATAGTAGCGGTCGAAATAAATAAACCCCAAACAACAATAAATACTCTCAACATCGTCTGAACATCCACTAGATATATTAATTTTAAGGCAAGTCTCTTTATTAAGAGTTCCCCAGAAGACTGTACGAGTACTCTGAATCAAAGAGAAAATTCGACGTTTGGCTAAACAGATGACATATAAGGGCACCTATAATAATTGCTTTTGGCTTTTGTCAAAAAAGCTATTGACCTTGTTTCTTAAAATAAATGTTCCATTAAAAGGGGTGTCGGATTTTTTTATAGATGCCCCTTCGGGCACTAATTTCAAGGCTTTCAGCTGCGTTGAAGGCTTTGTTAAGGTGTCTAACATTAACGGCAACCTTCGCCTTACTGAAAACCTTGAAATTCAGCGCAGAATCTCAAAATCAATTTTTAGAGGTGCCCATAAACCTTCGCGCCAAATTGGATTCTGTCAACACTCGGCATGGATCACGAAGTAAACTGAATTTAAAGGTTGCCTGGTATTTTAAGATCGCACGAACTCACTTAAAAAACGCTTAACCTCTTCTGAAGAGCTGTTGCGAACTTGTCGAAAGCGTCCATCACTGGAAATATAATCAATTTCCTGGTTAGAATTTACTATGACAATTGCGGGTAGGCCTTTTTTGGTTGGATAATCAAATAACTTTAGCAGCTTTTGATTTTTTCCTTCCTCACCAACATCGACTTTCACCACATTGAAATATTTCTTCATATACGACTTGAGTGGTTCTTCATGCATTGCATCATCAAGTTGAACACAATACTTACACCAATTAGCACCAAACACTACCAGCGTTTTTTTGGGAGGCTGAGTTTTTAAAAGCGTTTTTTCATAGGTCTTGAAGGCATCCGCATTCCCACTATAAGGCGCTTTTTGATTGCAGCTTACCAGAAAATTAACAGTCACCAGCATGACTAAACACGCAACAGCCAGTTTAGCCACTTTGCTTATCATCTTCATAAAACCTTGCGCTCACCATAAAATTAAAAAAAACTATTCTAATTTGCGAACAACATTCTCTTTAAAAGAAGAAAAACTATCAAGTAATATTTGATAAGGTGATGCCCATACATGAATGGGAATTTCGGGTAGAAACAAAAACAGGTCTTGTTCCTCCCTTTCTTCATGGTGCTCTAGTAAGTGATAAAATCGAAGTTGGTCTTCAATTAACGAAATAAGCGCATGCCGTTTTTTTCGGCCACTGAAATCAAGGTAGCTTTGCGTTTTAACGATCAGTTTATCCAATTGTCGTTTAATTTTATCATGCTCTTTTTGATAGACGGATACAGGCCAACGCGTCGCGTCATTATTATGTTTTAACAGCCGTTGTTCCTCAAAGTCCAAATGAAACAGTAAAATCCTCTGGAAGTTTTTTAAAGCCTGCAATGCATCAGACTCATAATTGGCAACGAGGCACTCCTGATGCAATAAAAACCACAAATGGAGGTCTTTATGACTCTCTTCCAACAAATCTTTTAGAGTAATTCCTTTTGCTTGTATCGGTAAATCGTTAAAATCGGTCATTTTTGAATCAAACAGCTGTTTATGCAACCCCAGTCATTTCCCTATATTGTGCCAATCTGCACAGAAAAAATCGACATCCTCTATGAAGATGATTATTTGTTGCTGATCAACAAGCCGGCTTTCCTGCTAAGCATGCCAGGTCGGCATCCTGATAATAAAGATTCGGTGATTACACGATTAAAGCAAACTTGGCCTTCTGCTTCGCTTGTGCATCGTCTGGATTTGGATACCTCGGGTCTTATGGTTATTCCAAAAACCAAGTTTGTCCATGCTGAAATTTCCAAACAATTTCAAGCAAGAACCATTAGCAAAAGCTACATAGCGGTAGTTGATGGCCTGATGGCTGAGCGATATGGCAGCATAGAGTTACCCATTACCAAGGATTGGCAAAACAGACCGCTTCAAAAGATTTGCCATGAGACGGGTAAAGCCTCAAAGACACTATTTGAGGTATTGGAGCTGGACACTGACAAGAAAATCACTCGAATTGAGCTAACCCCTATCACAGGTAGAACGCATCAACTGCGCATCCACCTCAGCACTATTGGCCATCCTATTTTAGGCTGTGATTTGTATGCCACAGATAGTGCCTTTAATAAATCCAATCGTTTATTACTTCATTCACAGAAACTGACATTCAACCACCCAATCTATAATCAACCTATTTCGATGACTTGCGAACCGGCTTTTTAGTTACCGGTTGATTGCCATCGATAATGACTCTAGGTGTTTTATGAATGGCCTGATCGACCTTATCAAAGGCATTTTGTAAGGTCGCATCAGGGAATAGCCTGCCAGCTAATTTGTAAACTTTTTTTAGAAAACCTGTGATCTTTTCTATTTTCTTGAGGGTGCTGTTATTTTTCATTCTTTTAGGGAAATAGCCTCTATCCCCCTGTAAATAGAGGCTCATTACTTGCCGCTCACTTGGCACCAACCCAGATACCATCGTAAAATACTGAACACGTAGCGTGTTAGCACCAACGTTATTGACAAATAAATGCTTATGAATAAATTCACTAATCAACTTTTTGCTACCTGATATAACACGCTTATGCCTACAATAGCTAGCCAATCGCAGCTCTGCGCCCTCTTCAATTTGACATAATTTTTCATCATCTTTTAAATAAATACTTTTCCATTCAAGAATGGTTTGCTGCAGACCAAGTAGACTATCATAAGGATCTTGAGCCGGATCAATAGATAAGGTTGGATAAAGAGTAAGACTTAAAGAAACAATCTCGCCGGTAACTGAGTCCACATCATAATATATATCTTGAACAACGCCACCCGACTGCTGAATTGCTATTAATGTTTTATGGAAATCACTGAGCTCAGTGAATTTCTTAATACTAACCCCTTGATCTGAATAGACACTTATTGAGAGATTTCGCACACCCAAATTCACTCTTAATTGCTCAACATAGCCGTCAACCTGACTATTTCTAACAAGATTTTCAGGGCTGATTGTCAGCAACATCCAATCTTGATAGAAAGAAATGGCCTTAATCACACTTCCGCCATTAAATTCTGATTGACGCAGCTCAGCGCTTTCATCCAAAGGCCATATCCATTGCTCGAAGAAATGCCATTTATCATCAGAGGTTAAAAACTTCACGCCAAATGTCTGTTGCTCTCTATCAGAATATTTATCTTGAATAAGCGGCTTAAGTTGCTCACATGCCATATTTAGTGCATCGGGTGCGAAGGTTTCTGTGAGATGCGACTGCCAC
>CAKMZU010000119.1:6847-9738 GCA_929200485.1 uncultured Gammaproteobacteria bacterium
GTATAGAATTCAACCAAAACCTTGGTCATCAGAGGCATCACCCATGCACCTGCTCTGTTTTCCTCAAAAAAATACCAGGCAGATTGATTGGGTACCAGCATCAAGTCTTCTGGAAAAATACGCGGGTTAGGGCTTATTGGTACAACATGGCGTAAATCACTAACCTCAATTTCAGGTGATCGAAAGTCACCGCCTAATTCGCCTTGATGAGACACCCATTTTAATGGGTCACTATGAACACCCAAAAATCTCAACTGCCACTGTTCTTCACTTACCTCTATAAAGCTAATGTAATTCCCAGACATCATATGAGGAAAATTATTTATTGTATTAGGGAGACCAAACAAATTCATAGCATGCATGCTAGTCGCATCGATATTGTCAACCTTAAACAAATCAGAACCTACATCTGTCGACTGCAATCTCATCAACTGGCTTACTGGATCAAATTCAATACCATAGGAAGCCAGCGAGAAAAATTCCGGGGGGTGTTCTTTGGTTTGTACCTCTAAGAAAGGCCGAAAAATCCATGCTTGCAAATTTGTATCGACCAACGGCTTAAGTGAATAGTCTAAGTCTATCGAAAGATGAATAAACGCCGGTTGCTCGGCATCTAGCACAAAACGGGAATCTTTATTCAAACTTACTTCTGCAACAAATGTTTTCTCACCATAGCTATAATTTAGAATATTAACGATCGGTAGCTCGGCGTCTTTTACTTGATCGCGCTGGGTAGCGGTTGCTTCATCCAAATCAAAAGTAACCCTGATTCGCTCATATTCAGACGCAAACACCTCATGACTATAAACTAAAAGCCTTGGAATACTGACACTGCCAAGATCAAGTTTGAGTGGTTGTTTATAGGTAACAATATGCTCAGTATCCCCATTAAAATCAACAAGCTCGATAGACTTGATACCCAGATTGAACGATGCCCATCGAGCATTTTTAACAGTTAAAAAAATGCCAGCTTGGCTGATAAGGTAATCAGGCAACTCTGTTTCCAATGAGGCCGGATCAATGGCTGGAAAATCCATCGCCTCTGGATTTACTCCGGTTTTCTTTTTCGAACACCCACTGAGCAAAATGACACAGAAAATGAAGAAAAAAGTCGTTTTGCTTATTAATAGTGGCATGCAATATCAACGTAAATAAAAAAAATCCTTTCCTTGAGTATAATAAACGAATCAATATGTGCACTTTCTTAGGCATTCACTGCCCGTATTTAAGACTTGAATTAACCCAATGGGCCTTGTGATTAATCGTTCCCCCCCTTTCTTCTGTTGATCCTTTTCTCCCTTGAATTGAATAATGTGAATCCAGATTTATGAAACTTTAACCAACCGATTATGTGAATAAATCAAATTCTTGTTATTTGGACCCGCTGGATAACGACTCAACCATTAACATCAACAAGAAAGGAGACACTTTACCGTATATATTTATGAATTCTCAGCACAGAAGCCTATAACATTTTAATTGCCACCTTTATCATTTTTTACGTTTAGTCAGCACACAATGAACTTATTTCTATCAGAATCCTCATAAAGATGTATTCTCAATTAACTCAAGAAACGCATCAGAGTATTGGTTTATTTTTATGAAAAAAAAAATAAATACCTTTTTTCAATTTCATCTTCGCAGAACATTATTATTCACACCGATTTTAATGTTGAGTTTATCCTCAATGATTTTTCTAAAAGCTCTAGCCGGGATTGACCCTGTTGACAGAAGAAAATCTACAAATGAAGCCGATAGCCCCACGGAGCTTATTAATGGTAAAAAGACGTGGAAAGAAGTCATTAACGACTGGAAATCGGGCAATATTCCTGAAGATTTACCTCATGAAGGCTTCCTGAAGTCACCTTCAATATCATCCACTACAGAGCTTGCAAGCATAATTTACTTCAAAGATGAATCCGGCGAATTAGCCTCACTTAAGCACGATTATTTACCTTTTGGTGACAAACTCCTAGGCGCACCGGAAGATGTCAAGGTAACCGAATTTGACAACCGCACTAAGGACAGCAAGCTCATTGTGCCTATCCCAGAGCGAGACAAAGACTACACAACCATTTATAGATTTATGAGAAACTCGCCGGTTGAAACCAAAAAGGCATTTTTTAAACTAACCGCAGTAGCTCTAGAAAAATGGTTAAAAACCAAGGATACAGTCTATTTGAACACCCATGGATTTGGCGTTCATCATCTGCATATGCGTCTAGATCCAAGTCCTAAATATTATAAGACATCACATAATGAGTATTTTCGTAAACTTGGGCGGCAAATTTAGCGCTTTCCGCAGGTTTTAAACCTATCTAACCTTGGCTGTTTTCTGGTCTTGTTTTAGATGCGATCGCTTGACATTTTTGTCTAGAAAATCCATCAACATCAAAACTTAGCGCTCTGCCTTAGAGATGTCGATCGTTATCAGGCCAATGTTCTTTAGAAATTGCACAGTGCAACACATGGCAACTTTTTTGTTTGAGATTATTGTATTGAAAAAGCTTGTGCACTTCCTGATAAAAAACGCGTCAAAATAGACGCAGCGATAGACGGCCAAATCAGTCCTTTTGCAACCAAAGATTTCCAATATTGAATCGATGATGATTAGCGTAGGATTTCCACTCCTTAAAAAGCATCTCAACATTTCAACGTAAGCGAAAGATTTCACTGACCTCACCCAGAGAAAATCTGTCCATGGAAGATTAGTGGCAAGCCATCTATAGCATTTTTCATCAGTATTCCAGAGCGCCATCAAACTTGCTTTGATTTTTCGCTCTTTATTGATTTTCTATTGAACCATCAAATCAATTTAAATCGCAAGCTTACGCTAATCTAGTACTTCGTTTCACAGCATTTGTCCTGTTCAGTGGCTCAGTAAAATGTTC
>CAKMZU010000120.1:0-6718 GCA_929200485.1 uncultured Gammaproteobacteria bacterium
ATGCTGGGGCGCTGTCTGCTAAAAACGGTAACTTTTTATCTTCTGCTTCCCTTAGTCATTGAAAGAAAGAACACCTTCCGTAAGGTGATAGAAGATGCAGAAGCTATCTGACGCTGACATTATTCAACGCATCAATTATGGCGCAACCTTTGAAGCTGAGATACTAGATGGCAGCTTTGACATAATCATTCATTCTTATGAAACCCCTATTATTTCAACAGCAATTCATGCAGGCAGCCAATTTCGAGGCATGTTGGCAACACGCTGTCGCCTGACAAAAAGTGAACGCTTTTATGAGGAAGACCCTTGGACTTCTGAATTTATCGCTTCTATGCCCATTCAGCTTATCGCCAAGGATTCTCGATACGAATATGATTTAAATCGTCCTCTGGCAACTTGCATTTATCAAACCGCCTGGGGCAAAAAGGTTTGGCGATATAAACTCCCTGAAAAAGAAAAAAAAATCAGTATCAATAAGCACCAGACTTTTTATCGAGTCCTGGATGCGTTGGTCGCTCAACTGGAGAAAAAATTTAAGCATTGCCTGATTTTCGACATTCACACCTACAACTACCAGCGTATCAATCGAAAAACCCCCACGTTTGACCTGGGTACACGACAGATAAACAATGATCGCTGGATGCCAATGATCCATGCCACTCTAAAAAGTCTAAACAGCATTCAGGTGGACAATCTGCCTGTCAACGCAGAAGAAAATGATGTATTTGTTGGCAATGGCTATATGATCTCCCACATCAACAGCCGATTTGAAAACACGCTTGTTTTACCCATTGAAATCAAGAAGTGTTTTATGAATGAAATTTCTGGAAAGCTGTACACCGATATTTTTTGGGAACTCAACTCAGCATTTATTAGCGCAATTCATGAAATTTCTGCAAAATTTCTCAATAAATATTGTAAAAACAAAACACAACTGAAGAAATCAGAACAAATAGATCCTGTTATTATCAATATCGACCGTACGCTTTATGATATTAGTAAGAACCTGGATACGTTAAAGTATATTAACCCTATTAATACAGCAGAAGAAAAAAAACGCTTTTTACAATCTAAACGGCCAATTAAGCCAAAATTCCGATACCATGCATTAACGGAAGATATTTTTTATCTGCGCAAACAGTTGTCACAACTGCCCATCCATCTCATAAAAAATTCTGAGGTACAGCACTTATATCAATCATCAGTTGCGAATATCCAACGAAAACTTAATTTACTGTCACGGATAAACAGTGCGGAATTTCTTGATGTATCCATTGATTATTATGGGAAACCTTCAAATAAAGAATACCAAATAGCGAAAGCTATTCTTGATGCGCCCGGCTTGCTTCAGCAACAGCCGAAGCTTATCAATGCAGATGAACTTAAGCGCCGCATGAAACAAGCATCAGCCGATTGGCAAATGCCCTGCAAGATAAAAATACAAAGTAATCTTGTGGCAACAGCCATGGTTAACAACAATCAGAAAACAGTGCTGCTTAATAAAAAACTCAAAATCTCAGATACAATGGCTGAATCATTGATTCATCATGAGCTGGGTGTACATATGGCAACCACCCTTAATAGCTTCAACCAGCCCCTTAAAATCCTTTCATCAGGCTTACCTGACAATACCCGCACACAAGAAGGACTGGCACTGCTGAACGAATATCATGCAGGTGTGCTTGATATTGAACGTTTAAGAACAATCGCTCTTAGAGTCGTTGCTGTGAACAAAATGATAAAGGATAGCGAGTTTTTGCTAACACTTGAGTACCTTATGGAGGCTTTTAACTTAGATAAAGAAGCTGCTTTTGATTTATCGATACGTGTGCATCGAGCCGGTGGATTTACCAAGGATTTTCTCTATCTTTCCGGGTTCGCCGAGGCGTTGCGGCTTTGCGACGATAAAAATTTTGAGTTGCTCTATTGCGGTAAAACCAGTTTTGAATTTTTCACTACCATTGAGAAAATGCAAAATCTGGCTCTGATCAACCCCCCAACCTGGGTACCAGAACGTTTACACAATAGAAAACACAATGGCGACAAGCTCGAGGCGTTAATTCAGCAATTACAGTTACTCAATACTCACACAAAGCTTAATGCGCCAAGCGATACGCCCTGATAACATTCGGCAACTGATCAATTTTCGCCAGGATTTTACTTAACCCTTCAATGCCTGCAACCTCAAGCGTTAATTGCATATCCGCCACATTGCTCGAAGGGTTGGTTAGTGTTTGCACCGATAAGACATTGGTTTTCTCATTCGCAAGCAACAGCGAAATATCACGTAACAACCCTGAGCGATCATAGGCTTCCACCTGAATATCGACAGGATAAGATTGTTGCGGGCGATTACCCCAACTCACTTCGATGATTCGCTCCGACTCTTGTTTTTGCAGTGTTAGATATTGATTACAATCTAATCGATGAATAGTGACGCCCCGGCCAACAGTCACATAGCCACCAATGCGATCACCCGGCAATGGCTTACAACAAGCCGCCATAGTCGTTAACATATTGCCGGTACCGTCAATATAAACCTCACCGACTTTACCAGACTCAGGCGTGGATTTTGGTGCAAAGGCCAGTTCTGGCTCCAAGTCTCTTCCAAATAAGGATTTGGCTGCACGCAAAATAGCGCCGGTGCCCATGTCCCCTGAACCCACACTGGCAAACATGTCATCGACCATCTCAAATCCAAGCTTTTCGGAGATCGCTTTATAATCAAACCCACTTAACGACAAACGTTTAAATTCCCGTTCGAGCAGGGTTCGCCCAGTAGCGATATTCTGGTCTCTATCTCGCAACTTAAACCAGTAACGGACCTTTGCACGTGCACGATTCGTTTTTAAATAACCGAGCGTTGGCCTCAACCATTCACGATTAGGCTCTGCTTCTGTGCCTGTGATAATTTCTACCTGCTGACCGTTTTCGAGAGGATAAGTTAAAGGCACTATTCGACCATTAACCTTAGCGCCGCGACAACGATGACCAATTTCAGTATGAACGCGGTAAGCAAAATCTAAAGGGGTAGCACCTGCTTGCATTTCAATGACATGCCCTTTGGGAGTAAAGGCATAAATCTGGCTGGATTCCAGTTCGGTTCCCCATTCTGCAGCAATATGCGAGAGACTTTCTGCATCTTCTGATTCATCAATCACACGCTTTAGCCAGGCAATTTTTTCTTCATAATCACGTTTGGAACCGCTTGCACCATCAGCGCCTTTATACTGCCAATGCGCACAGACACCAAATTCTGCCTCTTGATGCATTTCATGGGTGCGAATCTGAACTTCTAAAATTTTACTGCCAGGACCGAAAACTGCCGTATGAAGTGAGCGATAGCCATTTTCTTTAGGTAAGGCAATATAATCATCGAACTCGTTAGGAATCGCCTTCCAGAGGGTATGAACAATCCCAAGCACAGAATAACAGTCACGAATATCATTGACTAAAATACGCACGGCTCGAATATCGTAAACTTCAGAAAAATCGATTCGCTTACGCTGCATTTTCCGCCAGATACTATAGATATGTTTCGCTCGCCCAAAAACATCGCCTTCAATGCTAACCTGGGCCAGCTCATGATTTAACTGCGCAGTCACTTCATTAATAAACTGCTGACGATCAAGACGACGCTCATCAAGTAAAGTCGCAATACGTTTATACGCATCAGGGTCAATGTAACGAAAGCTTAAATCCTCCAGCTCCCATTTAATATGCCCAATACCCAATCGATGTGCCAACGGGGCATATATCTGAAAAATTTCCAGAGCAACTTTTTGGCGCCGACTCTTCTTATTCTTTACCGCACGAATGGCACAGGTTCTTTCAGCCAACTTAATCAACGCCATGCGAACATCATCCACCATAGCAACCAGCATTTTTCTCGCATGGTCAGACTGAGCAGATTTTTGCCCCAAAACTTTGGTGCTGGAAATGGCGGCTTTTGAACCACTGATATCAGCCATCCTGAGAACGCCTTGAATAAGATGGGGGACAGCCTCTCCAAAGACTTCCTTCACTTCATCCAGCGCCAGCGCCCCTTCTCGAACACAGCGATAAAGCATCGCAGCGACAAGGGTATTCTCATCCAAATTAAGATCAGTAAGAATTTCAACCATTTCAAGACCGGTGAGAAAACGGCTATAGCCCTCCCCCCAATGCATCATGGCTTCTTCTTCGGTATTTTCGAACCGCCTGGCTAATTCGGCTGCTTTTAACAGCTGATCTGTGGAAATTTTGGCATTCTCACGAATGGGTAGCCGCACAATCCATCGTGAAATATCTACTTCGCCTGCTTCATCCAATGGATAAGCATCTCTAACTTGCACCATAAAAGGGAAAACCCGTTATTGATCAAAAATTCCGGATGACAGATACCGGTCACCGCGGTCACAAATAATAGCAACAATCACTGCATTTTTTAACGTTTCAGCAAGTTTCAAAGCTGCCCAGACAGCACCACCCGATGAAACCCCAGCAAACAGCCCTTCTTTTTTTGCCATCAAACGCATCATATCTTCAGCATCTGCCTGCTCAATCGTCATGATTGTATCGAGCTTCGAAGGATCAAAGAAGTCTGGTCGATATTCTACCGGCCATTTTCTAATACCTGGAATTGAACTCTCCTCTGTGGGCTCAAGCCCCACGATCTGAACATTTGCATTGCGCTCTTTTAAATATTTTCCTGTCCCCATAATGGTGCCGGTCGTCCCCATGGAACTGACAAAATGCGTAATTGTCCCTTTGGTCTGCTCCCAAATTTCAGGCCCTGTTGATAAATAATGGGATTCAGGGCAATGAAGGTTAGCAAATTGATTGAGCACCAATCCCTTACCTTCGTTTTGCATTTTTAATGCCAAATCACGAGCACCTTCCATACCCTCTTCTCTTGTCACTTCAATGAGAGTTGCGCCATAGGCGCGCATCGCTGATTTTCTCTCACTGGTTGCATTTTCAGGCATGATCAGAACCATATTAAAGCCTTTGATAGCAGCCGCCATCGCAAGGGCAATGCCGGTATTGCCCGAGGTGGCTTCAATTAAAGTATCTCCAGGATTTATATGACCTGCCTTTTCAGCGGCATCAATCATATGGTAAGCGGGTCGATCCTTAACCGACCCCGCAGGATTATTTCCCTCAAGCTTGACTAAAATCTGATTATTCTCACCTGCTGTTAAGCGCTGAAGACGAACTAATGGTGTACGACCAATACTATCGCTTATGGTTGGAAACTCAATTTTACTCATAAAGGGTAATCTCATTCATCAGACTTAACAGAACCTAGGGCTGTTTATCAAATTTATACATGCCGCTGGACTATTTTGATCACTATGGTAATTTGCAGCCTGCAAGCCACCATTATAAACCTAAGAATAAATAATAAATAGAAATCATGTTCAAAGGCATCCGCACCCAAGTTATCTTTTTGAGCATCATTCCTCCAGCACTAATCGCCATTTCTATCGGCGTCTATCTGAACGTGTCTTACAATCAGGATTTAATGGCTTTCTTTCAAAGTCATGGTGAGTCTTCGGCTAGACAAATTGCATATATGGCTAAAATTCAGCTGCTTGAGAACACTGATGACGGCGTAAGTAATGACACGCGGGCAACATTACAGCACATGACAAACCTTAGCCTTGAAGAAAAAGGGTTAAGAAGTATTTGTCTATTCAATGCTCAAGGTAAAGTTCTTGCACATTCCGGCCCTAAGCTACATTTTAAAAAGAAAATTCGGCAGGCTGTCGATCATAAAATGCCAACAGCTCCCTTGTTTTTCAGAGATAATGAAATCATTGCTTTTTTACAACCCATTAACTTTGGCGAGTCAACGCGTGAAACCCATTTTTTCAAAAATCAGCAATTAGACCTTCCTCCAATTGGCTGGGTGATCCTTGAATACCACACAGGTCAATTTAATCTTCAACGCTACCACCAAAGCTTTAAGCAAAATATCATCCTGTTTTTAGCATTTATGATCTCTATACTTTTTGGCTTTTTATTTTCCCAAAGACTCAAAGACGACTTGATACAGATAAAACAATCCATCAAGCGTTTCTCAGACGATGATACCGTTGATGAAAGCATTCGATTCTCCATTATAGAGGTTGAGGAAATTGGAGAAAAACTCAAAGAATTAGCCCAAAAGAAAAAATCTGAATTTGATGAACTGAGATTAAACGTAGAACTCACATCAAGTGATCTGCAAGAAACGATTGAAACCACCGAAGTGCAAAATATTGAACTTTCAATGGCTCAAAAAGAAGCGATTGAAGCCAGTCGAATCAAGTCTGAGTTTTTAGCCAATACCAGTCATGAAATACGAACCCCTCTCAATGGGATTATTGGATTTACCCGTATTTTATTAAAAACCCCGCTCAGTTCCTCTCAAATGGAGTATCTTGAAACCATTCAAATTTCCTCCGAAGGGTTGCTCACGATTATCAATGACATTCTCGACTTTTCAAAGATCGAAGCCAACAAACTCGAGCTTGATCATACCCCTTTTTCCTTACGTAAAATACTTGAAGAAGTCGTCAGTCTTCTTGCACCTCAAGCTTACGATAAAAAACTTGAAGTCACCTTACTGGTTTATCAGGATGTTCCTAATCAACTGATTGGCGACCCAACCCGAATAAAACAAATATTTTTTAACCTTATTAATAACGCCATTAAGTTCACTCAAGAAGGTGAGGTCACCATACGAGTACAA
>CAKMZU010000120.1:6728-8065 GCA_929200485.1 uncultured Gammaproteobacteria bacterium
TTGGCATGACAGAAGGTCAGCAGAAAGAATTATTCCAGGCCTTTTATCAAGCCAATAGCAGCATATCAAGAGAATATGGCGGCACAGGCTTAGGCTTAACCATCGTTAAAACCTTAATCGAGTTGATGCAAGGGGAAATAGAAGTTGAGAGTGAAAAATACCGTGGCACAAAAGTTTCGTTCACCATGGAATGCCAAGTTCAAGAGCATCCTTCTCTGATAGAAAGTAAATTACTCGCAGGTAAATCGGTTGCTTTAGTTGAATCCCATGAACCATCCCAAATTGCCTTACAGCAACTGCTTGAAAAGCAAGGCATCAGAGTGTCTGCTTTTGCTACTATTGAAAAATTTGAAGAGGACCTTCCCCTCTTCCATTTTGATGCCTTAATGATTGGGTTTTCCAGTGACAAACCATTTGAAGCTATTCAAAACACCGCTCTATCTTTATCAAACCAGTTATCGCTGCCAATCGTCATTTTGACATCGCTCTCGCTGGACTATGCCCAAACCTTCCAGCAATCCGGTATTTTCCATTGCAGCAAACCCTATAGAGAACATATTATTCAACGAACCTTGATGAATATGCTGTCGCCAGACTTAATTCAAGAACAATCACTGGCGTTGACATTACCCGCCTTTGCCACCTACGAACTTAAAGCCTTGGCAGTGGATGACAACGCTGCAAACCTAAGCCTGTTAACGATTGTACTTGAAGACCTTGGGCTTAGCGTTAAACAAGCAAAGAATGGCGCTGAGGCTGTAAAAACCACAGAGTCCGAAAACTTTGATATTATTTTTATGGATATTCAAATGCCGGTGATGAATGGCATTGACGCCAGTAAAACCATCAGGAAAACCGCCACCACGCCAATTATTGCATTAACTGCGCATGCATTAGCGGATGAAAAAAACAAGCTATTGCTCTGTGGCATTGATGACTATTTAACTAAACCCATTAATGAGAAACAAATAAAAGCTGCAATTAATCAATGGTGCTTATCCGATAAAGGTATACGCGAAGAGGTATCACCACTGCCTCAAAAAATTGAAAATAACAACTCACCGGTTGATATAGCATTAAGCCTGAAATTAGCTAAAAATAGAAAAGCCATTGCGATCGAAATGTTTGAAGGGCTCCTGGATATTCTCCCTTCCTCAATCGCGGCGATTAACCAATATCACCGAGAAGAAAATCACTCAGCACTTATTAATGCAGTACATAAATTACATGGTGCAAGCTGCTATACTGGCGCAACAAAACTTAAAAACCAATGTGAACAACTCGAATCACATCTAAAACAACACCCTGATGATTTAGGCGACTTTTTAGTGGATCAA
>CAKMZU010000120.1:8075-9167 GCA_929200485.1 uncultured Gammaproteobacteria bacterium
ACTCAATTTAATCACTAACGAGTTTATCCATTGGTCTCAATCCCATCATTTTGAAGAAGCAATCGATGAGATGTTAGTCTCCAACGCATTTGAACAACTAAATTAAACAGTGCCCATGACAAATTTCATTTCACTTTCAATTCAATTCACAAGCGCAGACAAGTCGATTTGACATAATTAGCGATTAAGACCGCCATCAGACTACCTAAGTTCTTACATGGACAATCTGGCTGTCGAATAATCAGCCGTTGAGTATTCGAGTTAGGTTGCCGAGGAAGAGCCGGCTGATTCGTCTGCGGTCTTGCCGTAAGCTATCCATTCTGCACCGCTATTTTTCCAACCGCACCTCCAGCCAAATCAGCAACAGTAATAGAACATCCAAGCGTTGCGCCTTCAATTAATGAAAACCTAGTCGTGGACAAGCAAAATCAACAAGATAACACCCCAAACTTAAAGCGATAAAGCCAAGTGTATTCTCTTTAATATCTTCCCGTTCGATCAAAAAATGCGTGTATCTTGCTTAGAGCGCATTCTATCAAAAGCCTGTATGAATGCAAAAAAAAATAAAAAAAATAAAAAAATAAAAAATCATTAAACAACCTGATTTACACATAAAAAATGGAACTAAATTCATAAAGATATGATCAATTAACTTATGATTTAAATATATTAAGTGTGTTTTTTGATTAATTTAGTGCTGTCATTTATAGAAGCAGATGCTTTTTTTCAGTTATTTGCTTCCGAAAGGGAGAAAAGCATAATCGAGAGCAAAGAGAAATAACGAACTAAGAAATGCAAACTATCCTATAGCGAAATTATAGCGATAATCATTTTGTTCGTCAGTCTGGATACAGGACTTTCAAAACCTTATGATTTACTCCACAACCTTTCCTGCCCTAGTCAGCTATTCACGCATGGGTAGACTAATACAGAATATCGCCACTCCCTTGTGTGATTTGTTAACGCATCACTTAGATAAACCAAGAGGTATCGCTTTTATTGATGCAATAAAAATACATGTTTTAGTAAGCTTTGAATCCTAAGTCATGAGATCTTTTAATAGTTACTAATGCTTATACGCAATCAGACTAT
>CAKMZU010000120.1:9177-9720 GCA_929200485.1 uncultured Gammaproteobacteria bacterium
AAAACATGAGCAACTACCAATGAAAATATCTTTTATTGTTTTTCGATTAGTATCAAGTTTAACCATAAGCATTTTAATAAACACAAAAGTCGTCTTAGCCGGAATAGAAAACACATCACCTTTTATCCAAGGATGGGATCTTTTATATATAACACTAGAAACTCTTAAATTGAAAGGGTTAAGCATAAAAGAAGAAAAAGGCAAAATAGTTAAATTTATAGATGAAAATAAATTGGAAGAGGAAGATCAACAATCTCTAAAAAATCTCCAAGCGTTATGGGATAAATCAAAAAAAATAGGAAAAGCTATTGATTTAATAAAACATGGAATAACCCTGTCAAATCAAGATCAACAAAATATGTTCTGTGATATAACCCGAATTAAAAGACTCCACTCAACCACAGAAAGTTACATAAAAAAGATAAATAGTAAACCTCGCTCTAGATTCCGGTATTCATTTAAAGCTAAAGAGCATATTTTATGTAGTGATTTAGAATGTCATAATTTAATAACTCCTAGTGAATTTAAAAGCATTAAAAAAAG
>CAKMZU010000121.1 GCA_929200485.1 uncultured Gammaproteobacteria bacterium
CAGGAGTATCTGCAACTTCTGTTGTAGGATCGGTAAACGGGTTAGGCTCGGCATTGACGTCAGATAGTTGACTCAATGCGGCGTTATGCGTTTCTGTATTTTCTGTGTCGGGTGTGGGGTCAGTCGCATCGGTCTCGTTTTTTATTTTTGAGGAGGCATCTTTGCGTTTTTTGTGCAACCTGACATCTGATGAGAGAGTGTCAGCCTGTTCACTGATTTGTTCTTTTTCATTTTGTCCGGTGTTTTTATTAGCTATTTTTTGAGCTTTATAGCTTCCCAAAGCGGCGCCTAACAACCCAAGTGCCGTAAGGGCGGGTGCAGAAATCAAGAGGTTTGGTTCGGCGTCAACCTTGTGGCTCAATAGTGAAATAATACCCAGAACCGGAAGGATTGGACTAAAGGAGTGGGTAGTATGAGGAGGCAATGCCAATGCCATGCAAAGAAAAATTGCTGAAACTAGGCCTTTCATAAACTATTCTCATTATTTTGTTTAAAGAATAGTTGAATAAATCTTCTGAGAATCTATAGCGCCTTACGGCTTGTTAAGAAAACCTTGGTGAATTTTCACTGCTTTAAAGGGATTTAACCGCTGACTCACTCTAAAATAGCCGCCATTAACCGATAGAGGTGAATCTTGAAGTTTACAGCCAGTCATATTTTATCCATTGCTCAGTTTGAACGTGTCGATATTGAGCATATCTTTCAAGTCGCTGACAGAATGCGCCCTTATGCCAACAGGCAAAAGCTTACCCGTGTTTTGGATGGGGCGATTTTAGGTAATCTATTTTTTGAACCCAGTACCCGAACGCGCATTAGCTTTGGCTCAGCGTTTAACCTTTTAGGTGGTGAGGTGAGAGAAACCACAGGCTTATCCAATTCTGCCTTGGCCAAAGGCGAGTCTTTGCAGGATACTGCCAGAGTGCTCTCGGGTTACAGTGATGTGATAGCGATGCGCCACCCGGAAAATGGTTCAGTTGCTGAATTTGCTTCCGCCAGCCGAGTGCCGGTCGTTAATGGTGGTGATGGCTCCAATGAGCATCCAACGCAGGCACTTCTCGATTTGTATACGATTCAATCGGAGTTAAAAAGCCAGAAAAGAAATATTGATGGGCTCAGGATCGCCATGATTGGGGATTTGCGCTATGGACGAACGGTGCATTCATTGTGCCGATTGTTGTGTCTTTTTAATAATGTCAAAGCGGTATTAATTTCCCCTGGGGAATTAAAAATGCCTGATGCTATTGTGGAGATGATGGAAAGCGCAGGGCATGAGGTCGTGATCAGTGATCAGCTTGAGCCAAATATTACTGATGTGGATATTGTTTATTCAACAAGGATTCAGGAAGAGCGTTTTCAAAGCCAGCAAGAAGCTGATTTGTACCGAGGGCGCTTTCGTTTAAATAACCAGATTTACACCAAACATTGCCAACCTAATACAGTCATTATGCATCCTTTGCCAAGAGATAGCCGAGTGTCTGCAAATGAATTGGATGTTGATTTGGATGCCAATCCCAATCTTGCAATCTTCAGGCAGGCGGATAATGGTATCGTTATTCGGATGGCACTTTTTGCACTAATATTGGATGTAGCAGATCAAGTCGATGCGCATGCTCGACCAGTCAATTGGTATACACCAGGACGATAATTGGTAAAGATATAGCGATGAAAAACAAGCTTCCAGCATTTGAAAAGTCAGACTTCACTATTGAATCGCGTGAGATGAAATACGATGGATTTTTCAAGATTCATAAGTTGTTGCTTAAACATTCACTTTTTGAAGGTGGAGAAAGCGACGTTTTTGAACGAGAGTTAGCGTTAAAAGACAACGCAGTAGGTATTTTGCTATATGACCCTGACCTGCAGCAGGTGGGGATGGTTGAACAGTTTCGACTCGGCGCAATAGATAGCGATCAATCGCCATGGATGCTGGAAGTGGTTGCTGGCATGCTAGACAAAACGGATGAAAAACCAAGCGACGTGGCCATTCGAGAAGCCAAAGAAGAAGCGAATTTGTCTGTTGAAGCCATAGAGCCCATGCTCGACTATTTTGTCTCGCCAGGTGGCAGTACAGAATTTTTTTCACTCTTTGTGGGAAAAGTTTCACTTTCCGGTGTCAAAGGTGGGGTATTTGGCTTGGCTTGCGAAAACGAAGACATTCGTTTGCATATTTTATCCGTTAAGGATGTCTGTGATTTATTGCAACAAGCTCAAATAAATAACGCGATGACTTTGATAGCTTTGCAGTGGTTTGTTCTTAATAAATCCCATGTTGATGCCAAATGGCAGTAGGGTTTATTCTCGAACGCAGCTCTCGGACAGCCTCCTGAACTGAACTATCCGTTCTTCCAGCTGTCTTCTAAACTTTCAAGGTCAATCACACCGATCTTTTGACCTTTTGAGGACATATTATGCAACCTTGTTTGAGACACCTGATTAAATGGGTGCTCTGTTTATCTTCATTGTATCTCTCTACGTTGAGTTTTTCAGACGTTAAAGACACAAATCCCGCTGAGTCAACGAAGCCGTTTGAATTTACTTATGACAAATCAGATGTTGTCGTTCGGGCAAGGCAAACCATACATAAAGGTGAACGATTAAACCTTGAAAGCTTAATTTACAAATATAAACGTTATGATAAACAACAAAGCCGATTAATGCCGGTTGATGTTGCGGTAATGAATGAAGGTGTGGCTGTCTTGCTGTATGACCCAGCGTTACAAAAAATTGCTTTAACTGAAAAAGTGCAGTCAGGCATTGTTTATCACTCGGAAACGCCTTGGACGCTAACCCTTTTAACAACGCGAATGACCAAGGAAGATCATACCGATGAAGATGCTGCTTATCGGGTGGTTGAGGGGCGAGCAGGGTTGCCTATTACTAAAATTCTGCCTATTCAACGCATATTTACGGCGCCTTCTATGAGTTCAGAGCAGATGTCACTTTTTGTTGTTCTGGCTGATCTTCAAGGAGAAGAGCGAGAATTTATAAGAAAAACGTCAAATAAAGACAATGTAAAATCGCATCTGTTTACGATAGATGAAACAAAGTCTTTGTTGGCTGCGGGAAAAATTAAAGATGCAACCACCCTTGTTGGGGTACAATGGTTACTATTAAATCAAGCGCAAATAGATAGTGACTGGCGTCAAGTGAATGTCAAACAAGAACCAGAAGCCACAGAAACAACAGGGCGCACAGACACAGAGCCCAAAGAAGCTGAATCCGGAGAAACTGAATCCGGAGAAGCTGAATCTACAGAAGAGCCAGTCTCAGGCGTCAGCAGCTGTGGAGAAAAATCAGGATCTGCCTGCTGCTGCGGATAAAAACGCCTCTGCAGATAGCTATAAAGCTGAAGAGCACAATCAAGACAATCAGGTAAAACAAGCACTGCCTGAATCGGGCCAGCCTAAATCTGGGTTATTAGGTGCCAGTCTTGTCTTTAGCGTGATGACAATGTTCTCCCGCGTGCTGGGTTTGGCGCGGGATATTTTGATTGCGTCTTTTGCTGGTGCAACTGCCAATGCGGATGCTTTTTTCATTGCCTTTAAAGTGCCGCAATTCTTGCGTCGCTTGTTTGCTGAAGGCGCTTTTGCTCAAGCTTTTGTCCCGGTTTTATCGGAATATCGAAGTCTTAGAAACTTCAAAGAAGTCAAGTTGTTGGTTGATAAAGTTGCAGCTTGTCTGGGGTTCAGTGTTTTTTTGGTCTCAGCAATAGCCGTCTTGGCCGTACCGGTTGTTGCCACATTATTTGCACCAGGCTTTGTCAGTCAGCCAGAGAAGTTCGATCTTACTGTTGATTTGATGCGGATTACCTTTCCGTATTTGTTTTTTATTACCTTGACGGGTTTTGCCGGCGCGGTATTAAACAGCTTTCATTATTTTGCTGTGCCTGCCTTGACGCCTATTATTTTGAATCTGTGGTTAATCGTTGCGGCTATCTATGGTGCGCAATTTTTTGTTGAGCCGGTTTATGCTTTGGCATTTGGCGTGCTTTTAGCCGGGATAACCCAATTTTTATTCCAGCTGCCTTTTTTGTTCAAAATAAAATTATTACCATCACCTAAGCTGGATTTTAAAGACCCAGGGGTTATTCAGGTAATGACACTGATGATTCCAGCGCTGTTCGGCGTATCTGTCAGCCAGTTAAACCTTTTATTGGATACAGTCATCGCTTCTTTTTTACCGACAGGCTCAGTCTCCTGGTTATATTACTCAGATCGTTTGATGGAGTTGCCGCTTGGCGTTTTTGCGATCGCTGTCAGTACGGTGATCTTGCCAAGCTTATCGCGTAAGCATGCCACACTCTCAAAAGATGAGTTTTCGAATACGCTGGATTGGGGTATCCGAATGATTTTATTTATTAGCATTCCTGCATCAGTTGCGCTGTTCTTTTTAGCAGAGCCCATTTTGGTCTCATTGTTCCAATACGGGCAATTAGGCGCGCACGATGTGCATATGTCGAGCCTTAGCCTTAAAGCTTATAGCTTGGCTTTATTGCCAATGATGTTGATAAAGGTTCTGGCATCAGGGTTTTATGCACGTAAAAATACCAAAACGCCCGTAAAAGTGGGTATTATTGCCATGGTGTCTAATATGGTGTTTAACCTGATGCTGGCAGTCCCTTTGCATTTTTATTTTGGCATTGGTTTTGTTGGTCTGGCGGCAGCGACAGGACTTTCTTCATTGTTGAATGCGGGTTTATTGTTGTTTTTCTTATTAAACCGCGATGTGTTTAGCTTTAGAAAATCGACCTTGAATTTGCTGATTCGCATACTGATAGCGTCCACCTTGATGGGAACTGCGATTTTCTTCGGTTTGGAGCATGCTAACGCCTGGGCGGCAATGACTTGGGTTGGGAGAATTTCTCAGCTATGTGTCTTTGTTCTTGGCGGCTTAAGTGTTTACTTGATCACTGTGGGCGGATTGGGGCTCAGGCTTAGGCATTTTCGCGTCCACAATGGGGGATCAAGCCTAATAAATACGCTATAATCGCGTCCTTTTGGGGTAAGTATGGAACTCATTCGGGGGCTACATAATATAAGATCGCGCCATAAAGGCTGTGTAGCAACCATTGGTGCGTTTGATGGTGTCCATCTGGGGCATCAGAAGGTGCTGAAAAAACTTCAGGATAAGGGGCGTGAACTTGGTCTCCCCGCCTTGGTTATCACGCTTGAGCCACTGCCCCGTGAATATTTCTCACCCCAAAAGTCTCCAGCAAGATTGATGAGTTTTCGCGAAAAAGCGAAAGCCATAGAATCACTCGGTATCGATAGGCTTTTACGTGTTAAATTCGATAAAGGCTTGAGTGAAGTGAATGCTGAAGACTTTATTAAAGATATTTTTTTCGACAAGCTTGCTATCAAGTACATGATTGTGGGTGATGATCTTCGCTTTGGGCATGACAGGCGTGGTGACTTTGGGCTTTTGAAACGAATGGGTAAAGATCTTGGGTTTGATGTCTCTGCCACAGATACCCTTGAAGTGATGGGTGATCGCGCCAGCAGTACCCGTATTCGGCAAGCACTTGAGTCATCCGATTTTCAGTTGGCTGAGGCCTTGTTGGGTCACCCCTATACGATTTCAGGTAAGGTGGTTTACGGCAAACAGTTAGGGCGAACCTTGGATGCCCCCACAGCCAACGTAAAGCTCCATCGGATTAAAGCGGCAATGTCAGGGGTTTATGCTGTTGAAGTGCTGCTTGAAGGGCAATGCCATCAAGGGGTTGCTAACGTGGGGACGCGCCCAACCGTGGATGATGGTCTTACGGCCATTCTCGAAGTACACTTGCTCGATTTTGATCGAGATATTTATGGTAAACATCTTGAAGTGGTTTTTCGCCACAAACTTCGGGATGAAAAAAAGTTTGAATCGCTGGATTTACTTAAGACAGCGATTCATAAAGATTGTGATGATGCCAAAGCATGGTTTGATCAACAAGGTAAACGATGACTGATTATAAAGACACATTGAATTTGCCGAAAACGGCATTTCCTATGAAGGCAAGTCTGGCTCAACGTGAGCCGAATATGCTGAAAAAATGGCAGCAAGATGACCTTTATGGTGAGATTCGTAAGATTGGCAAGGGGCGTGAAAAGTTTATTCTGCACGATGGCCCGCCTTATGCCAATGGCAACATTCATATCGGCCATGCCGTCAATAAAATTCTTAAAGACTTTATTATAAAATCGAAAACCTTATCCGGATTCGATGTGCCTTATGTGCCCGGTTGGGATTGTCATGGCTTGCCTATTGAAGTCATGGTTGAGAAAAAGGTTGGTAAAGCGGGAGTTAAAGTCTCCCATGAGGTCTTTCGTCAAAAATGCCGGGAGTATGCCGAACGTCAAATTCAAGGTCAGAAAAAAGATTTTGAGCGGTTGGGTGTGCTGGCTGATTGGAACAACCCCTACAAAACCATGGATTTCGAATTTGAAGCGGATATTGTTCGCTCACTCAAAGGGATTATTGCCCATAAACACTTGAAAAAGGGGTTTAAGCCGGTGCATTGGTGCATGGACTGTGGTTCAGCGCTTGCCGAAGCCGAGGTGGAGTATAAAGATAAACACTCCCCTGCGATTGATGTCCGTTACCCCGTTAAGGATCTTGATAAATTAAGTGCATTAACGGGACAGTCGTTATCTTTACCCGTGTCTGTGGTGATCTGGACAACGACCCCTTGGACGCTGCCAGCAAGTTTGGCTGTTAGTGTGCATCCGGAGCTCGAGTATTCGTTACTGGCGTCGAGTCAGGAAGTCTTAATCATCGCCAAGGATTTGGTTGAAAGCTGTGAGAAACGATGGGGGCTCGAAGGTTATTCTGAGCTGGCAACCATTAAGGGTGAGGCACTAGAGAAATTAAAGCTTAACCACCCTTTTTATGACAGAGATGTGCCTGTGCTTTTGGGTGAGCATGTCACTACTGATGCAGGTACTGGTTGTGTTCATACCGCGCCCGGTCATGGTGTGGATGACTTTAATGTCTGTAAAGCCTACGGCATTGACGTTTATAACCCAGTTGGTCATAACGGGGTTTATCTTGAAGATACCCCGCTTTTTGCAGGCAAGCATGTATTAAAAGCTAATGATGAAATCATTGAATTGCTATCCGAAAAAGGGGCGTTAGTGTTTTCGGAAGTCTTTGAACATAGCTACCCTCATTGCTGGCGTCATAAATCCCCGATTATTTTCCGCGCAACGCCACAATGGTTTGTGAGCATGGAACAGAATGAATTGCTGGATGATGCACTGCGTGCAGCGAATCATGTGGAGTGGATGCCAAGCTGGGGTAAAGCACGCATTGAGGGCATGATGAAAGGGCGACCTGACTGGTGTATCTCAAGACAGCGAACCTGGGGTGTGCCTATTGCTTTGATTGTATCAAAAGAAGATGCCAGCCTTCATCCGGACACTTTGAGTTTGATTGATGTCATTGCCAATATGATTGAAGAGAAAGGGATGGATGCCTGGTTTAATCTCGATCTGAATGACCTGTTAGGCGATAACGCAGATAAATACGAGAAAGTGACGGATACCCTTGATGTATGGTTTGACTCCGGCGTTACGCATGAAGCGGTGTTAAAACGCCCTGAGTTTCAGCGTGATGATAAAATTCCCGCTGATTTATATCTTGAAGGTTCAGACCAGCATCGAGGCTGGTTTCAGTCATCATTATTAACCTCAATGGCGATGCACAATCATGCACCTTATAAACAAGTGTTAACGCATGGTTTTGCAACCGATGAGCATGGCAGAAAGATGTCTAAATCCATTGGTAATGTCATCGCTCCGCAAGAAGTGGTGAATGAGTTAGGCGCCGATATACTTCGTTTATGGGTGGCGTCAACGGATTATCGAAATGATATGTCGGTATCCAAAGAGATCTTTAAACGGACGGCCGATAGCTATCGCCGTATTCGTAACACAGCAAGATTCATGCTGTCTAACCTGCACGGCTTTAATCCAGAGACGGATCTATTACCTCAAGATGAGTTACTGTCTCTCGATCGCTGGATTATTGGTGAAGCGGCTCGATTACAAGACGAAATTAAGACCGCTTATGATATTTATCAGTTCCATCTGGTGTATCAGAGAATTCATCATTTCTGTGTGTTGGATTTGGGTGGCTTCTACCTTGATATCATTAAAGACCGTCAATACACCACGCAAACGGATAGTAAAGCAAGACGCAGCGCCCAAACCGCGCTTTATCATATCGTGAAAGCGTTTGCGGGTTGGATTGCGCCGATTTTAAGTTTCACCGCTGAAGAAATCTGGGCCAATATTCCGGGCTTTGATGGTCAGTCAGTGTTTCTACAAACCTATTATGATGGGCTGCAGGTAGAAGAAGATAGTGTTCGTGGCAGTGAATTCTGGCAACGTTTGGTTAGTGTTAAAATCGCGGTTAACAAAGCAATCGAAACGGCTAGAAATGAGCAGGGCTTGGGTGGCAGCTTAAATGCGGAAGTGACACTTTATGCGGAAGATGAGTTAAAGCTCGACCTGGATAAACTTGATGATGAATTGCGTTTTGTTTTGATCACCTCTAAAGCGATCGTAAAACCGATGGATCAAGCAAAGGATGCTGTCGCTACGGATTTATCCGATTTAAAACTTAAGGTCGTAGCATCGAGCTATGAAAAGTGTGATCGCTGTTGGCACTACCGAGAAGAAGTCGGAAAAATTGACGCACATCCTACCCTTTGTCAGCGTTGTGTAGACAATGTCGATGGTCAGGGTGAAGTGAGGCATTACACCTGATCGTGTAGTGGCTTTGGATCAATCACCTTTCGACAGGCTCAGGGCAAGCGGTTTTTATCGCTCGTTCATCTGGCCCCTGAATTTGTCGGAGAGTGTTGCTAAAATAACCGCAATCCCACAATCGCTTTGAAGTAACGTTAAACGCCTGATGAATGAATTTTTACATGGATAAGGAAAACCAATGAAGCAAAGCACATTAAAATATCCGCATTTATTATGGTTAACTGCCGGTATTGTGTTAGTCATCGTTTTGGATCTATGGACTAAGGCCATAGCAACAGATCTGCTCACTTACGCAAGACCGGTAAAGGTACTGCCAATTCTTGATTGGACATTACTCCACAACACGGGCGCTGCGTTTAGTTTTTTAGCGGATCAAGGTGGTTGGCAGCGATGGTTTTTTACTGGCATTTCAGCTGTTGTGAGTGTCGCCTTCTATGTCTGGATGACGAAATTAACGCAGAAAGAATGGCTGGTTCGCTTTGCGTTGATGTTTATCATCGGTGGTGCATTGGGTAACCTGATTGATAGAATCCGTTTTGGCTACGTGGTCGACTTTATACATTTCCATTGGGATGCGCATTATTTTCCAGCCTTCAATGTGGCGGATATGGCGATATGCTTCGGCGCAGGCCTTATTATCCTTGATATGATTGTGAACAGAAAAAACAATGACTAATATAAGCACCGAATCAACCGTTACTCTCTATTTTTCACTGGCGCTGGAAAATGGCGATATTGTCGATTCTAATTTTGGTAAAGATCCAGCAACCTTTGTAATGGGAGATGGCTCTTTATTGCCGGGCTTTGAAGAAAAATTGGTAGGCTTGAAAGCCTCAGACCATAAAACGCTTGTAGTCTCGGCGGCTGATGCTTTTGGTGAGCATAATATGCAGAATGTCAGACACTATAAGCG
>CAKMZU010000122.1:0-519 GCA_929200485.1 uncultured Gammaproteobacteria bacterium
CTCTACGGCCATACTAGGGAAGCGAATATTCCTACAGAAATATACGATAGACTACTCCGTAGAAACCCTGAAATAGACTTATTTCACGGGACCTCGACCTCAAGCAAAATCAAGATTTTAGCTACTGAGCTAACAAGCCAAAATAGAGCGGTTATCCATTTGACTTCAAACTTTGATAAAGCTTATTCACACAGTACCAAAAGAGGCATAAAAACGGGCTCTACTATTCTGAGAATGTTAATAAGTAAATTACCAGAAAATATTAAAATCGTAGCCCCCCTAGGAAAAAAGCCCACCTATCTTTGCTTTGAATCGATCCCAGCTAAATACTTAGAAGAAATGCCAGGATCTCAATAATACTTGGTATTTCCAATGCTTAAAATAAACTACTGGGGGAGAGAATTATTCAGGTTGATGAGGACATAACTTCTACGTAACCATGCTCTTTAGTGGTTCAAAGGATCAATTGTCATACAAGAAGGCACAGATATCGTCTTAGATGCCTACCTTAAAACAAAA
>CAKMZU010000122.1:529-1222 GCA_929200485.1 uncultured Gammaproteobacteria bacterium
TGCTCGACCGCAATTCTCGGACACCCTCCTAGGCCAAACTTCCTCGGAGGTATAAAAGTTACGATTTTTTTTGCAATTAACTTCTATTTTATATACCTTTTACATCTAATTAGCCAAGACATCAACAAGGCTTTCACTATGGATCACCCCTTGAATATCAAGCTTGCGATGCGAGTGTTCAATAAGATTCAAAATCTCGGGCATAAAACTCATGATGGCTATCGATATGAAGGATTTGAAGCCATTTCATCCTACGATGGCTATACCATTGAGTTGAAGAATCAGGAAGTGGATTTATATATTGGCTTCCATAGTAGTTATCACATAAATTATAAAACCATGAGTGATGTCGAAAAGTTTATGCATCAATTAGAACAAATAGACAGTGAACTCACAGCAAAGGATAAAGCGGAGCAAATAACGCATTAGCTCATTAAAAAGGCGGTACAAGGAAGGCATTGATTATTGGGTGAAAAGCTATTGAAAGTGAAAAGCGTCTTTCACATTCAATAGCAGGAACTAAAAATTAGATATAATGCACTTGTTCGATTTCGTAGAAGACCTCACCACCTGGCGTTTGGATCCCTACCTCATCGCCTTCTTCTTTACCCACTAGGCCACGAGCGATCGGTGAATTAATCGAAATTTTGCCGCCAGAAACATTCGCTTCATCATCACCAACTAACTTATAGG
>CAKMZU010000122.1:1232-7312 GCA_929200485.1 uncultured Gammaproteobacteria bacterium
ACTTATAGGTCACCGTTTCTTCGGTATCCACGTTTAATAAATCAACCGTTACACCAAAAATGACTTTACCGTTTTTTGGCATCTTGGTGACATCAATCACCACGGATTCAGCCAGCTTACTTTCAATCTCTCGAATACGTGCTTCACATAAACCCTGCTGCTCACGGGCAGCATGATATTCAGCATTTTCTTTAAGGTCACCGTGTGCTCGAGCTTCAGCAATATCTTCAGTAATTTTAGGTCGATCAACAGTTTTTAAGCGTTCTAATTCTTCGCGAAGGCTCTTTTCACCTTCGACAGTCATAGGGACTTGTGCCATTAAGATACCTTTTGATGTAAATCTTGCAAACGACGGACGGTTTTTTCAACGCCAAAGGCCATTGCCTTGCAAAGGGCATCACCGCCAGCAAGTGTTGTAGTATAGCTGACATCTTTTGCCAGAGCAGAGCGACGAATCGTCGACGAATCTGCTATAGCCTGCCTGCCTTCAGTGGTATTGATAATCAAATCAATTTCGCCATTTTTAATACTATCAACAATATGGGGACGACCTTCAAGCACTTTATTGATCGGCTGCACATCTAATCCGGCCTTGCTAATCACCTCTGCCGTTCCTTTCGTAGCAACAAGAGAAAAGCCTAAATCCAGTAGCTGGCCCGCAATATCTACAATACCTGGTTTATCAAATTCTCGAACACTTAAGAAAGCAGTCCCTGATTCTGGCAATCGATCACCCGCACCAGCATGGGCTTTAGCAAAGGCTTCAGAGAAATCTTCACCAATACCCATGACTTCACCGGTTGATTTCATTTCAGGGCCAAGAATCGGATCAACACCTTGAAATTTAGCAAATGGAAAGACGGCCTCTTTGACGCTGTAATAGGGGGGAATTACCTCTTCAGTAAATCCTTGCGCTTCAAGTGAAATACCCGCCTGACAGCGCGCAGCAACTTTCGCAAGGGACGTTCCAATACACTTGGAGACAAATGGAACAGTTCGGGATGCACGTGGATTCACTTCAATGATATAAATCTCGCCATCCTGAACTGCCAGCTGGACATTCATTAAACCAACAACGCCTAATTCCAGTGCCATGCTTTTCACCATCACACGCACTTTATCTTGTGTTTCTTTATCAACGGTATACGGTGGAAGGCTGCAAGCTGAGTCACCTGAATGAACCCCTGCTTGCTCAATGTGCTGCATAATGGCACCGATAACAACATGCTTACCGTCAGAGACGGCATCAACGTCCAGTTCAATCGCCGCATTCAAGAAACAATCGAGCAATACGGGTGAATCATTAGAGACTCGAACCGCTTCACGCATATAGCGCTCTAGCTCTTCTTCTTTGTAAACAATTTCCATTGCACGGCCACCTAATACATAGGAAGGACGAACCACCAGCGGGTAGCCTAATTCACGCGCTTTTTCGATCGCCGCTTCTGATGATTTAACCGTGGCATTTGCAGGTTGTTTAAGATTCAAATATTGAATCATTTGCTGGAAGCGTTCGCGATCTTCTGCTCGATCAATGGCTTCAGGGCTTGTACCAATAATAGGCACACCTAATCTTTCCAGATCTCGTGCTAATTTAAGCGGGGTTTGACCGCCGAACTGAACAATCACACCCTTCGGCTTCTCAAGATCAACAATGGCAAGCACATCTTCAAGCGTCACAGGCTCAAAAAACAAACGATCAGAAGTATCGTAATCGGTAGAAACGGTCTCCGGGTTACAGTTAACCATGATGGTTTCGAACCCGTCTTCACGCATGGCAAGGGCTGCATGTACACAGCAGTAATCAAACTCTATCCCTTGACCGATACGGTTAGGACCGCCACCTAAGATAATAATTTTATCGTTGTCTGAAGGCTTCGCTTCGCAATAGGGCTCATAGGTTGAATACATATAGGCCGTCGATGACGCAAACTCAGCCGCGCAGGTATCGACGCGCTTATATACTGGGCGAAGATTAAGGGCTAAACGTTTTTCGCGAACATCAACCTCATCGACTTGCAGTAACTTGGCTAAACGCAGGTCAGAAAATCCTTTACGCTTTAGCTGGTATAATTCATCAAACGAAAGGGCTTCCAAATTTTTATGTGTTAAAGCCTCTTCTTCTTTAATTAAGTCTTCAATTTGAATTAAAAACCATGGGTCAACATGCGTCTTTTCAACCATCTCATCTAAAGACAAACCTAAGCGGAAAGCATCACCAATATACCAAAGTCTTTCAGCACCAATATTCGTCAATTCGCTGAGAACCTTATTGCGCTCATCTTCATCAGTTAAATCGGCTTTTTCATCAAAACCACATTTACCATCTTCCAATCCTCGCATCGCTTTTTGCAATGATTCCTGAAAAGTGCGGCCAATGGCCATCACTTCACCGACTGATTTCATTTGCGTACTTAAGCGGTTTTCCGCTTGCGCAAATTTTTCAAAGGTGAAACGAGGAATTTTAGTCACAACATAGTCAATGGTCGGCTCAAACGACGCGGGAGTTATACCGCCGGTAATATCGTTTGCTAATTCATCAAGGGTAAAACCAATGGCGAGTTTTGCAGCAATTTTTGCAATAGGGAAACCCGTGGCTTTAGACGCCAGTGCTGATGAGCGAGAAACCCTTGGATTCATTTCAATAATAACCATACGGCCATTTTCAGGATTCACGCCAAACTGCACGTTTGAACCGCCGGTTTCCACACCAATTTCACGCAATACGGCCAACGAGGCATTTCGCATGATTTGGTATTCTTTATCCGTTAGCGTTTGTGCCGGCGCTACGGTAATAGAATCACCCGTATGAACACCCATAGCATCAAAATTTTCAATCGAGCAGACAATAATACAGTTATCGTTTTTGTCTCGAACCACTTCCATCTCATATTCTTTCCAACCAATGAGGGATTCATCGATTAGAAGTTCAGATGTTGGGGATAAATCCAGTCCACGCTCACAGATTTCTTCAAATTCTTCGCGGTTATAGGCAATACCGCCCCCTGAACCACCCATGGTAAAAGAAGGACGGATAATACAAGGGAAGCCGATCTTCTCATGAATACTCCAAGCTTGTTCCATCGTATTCGCAATACCTGAACGAGGGGTTTCGAGGCCAATACTTTTCATCGCATCATCAAAACGCTTGCGGTCTTCGGCTTTATCGATAGCATCTTCGGTTGCACCGATCATTTCAACGCCAAATTCTTTTAAAACGCCGTTATGATCCAAATCTAATGCACAGTTCAATGCGGTTTGACCACCCATGGTTGGCAAAATCGCATCGGGACGCTCTTTTTCGATAATTTTTGCAACAGATTCCCAACGGACAGGCTCAATGTAAGTTGCATCGGCCATTGCTGGGTCAGTCATAATGGTCGCAGGGTTTGAGTTAACCAAAATAACGCGATAGCCTTCTTCTTTTAAGGCTTTACAGGCTTGCGCACCTGAATAATCAAATTCACAGGCTTGACCGATCACTATTGGGCCCGCACCTAGAATTAAAACACTGGAAATATCAGTTCGTTTAGGCATTTCTCTATCCTCTATATCCTAGGTCTATGCTTGTTCTTGCTTATGTTCTTGCATCAAAGCAATGAACCGATCGAAAAGAGGGGCAACATCATGTGGGCCGGGACTAGCTTCAGGATGGCCTTGAAAACTATAAGCAGGGACGTCTGTACGCTCTATCCCTTGCAAGCTACCATCAAACAGTGATTTATGGGTTGCTTTCAGGTTATCCGGCATAGAGTTTTCATCCACCGCAAAGCCGTGGTTCTGACTGGTAATCATGACCACGCCAGATGCTAAATCCTGCACAGGGTGGTTAGCGCCATGATGACCAAATTTCATTTTTTCTGTTTTTGCACCGGATGCAAGGGCCAGCAGCTGATGCCCCAGGCAGATGCCAAATACAGGAATTTTTGTATCCAGGATCGATTGGATTGCGTCAATCGCATAGGTACAAGGCTCAGGATCGCCAGGGCCATTGGATAAGAACACACCATCAGGGTTCAATGCGAGTACATCGGCGGCAGGCGTTTGTGCAGGGACGACCGTTAGCTTACAGCCTCGATCTGCCAGCATACGTAAAATATTGCGCTTAACACCAAAATCGTAAGCCACAACATGATGCGCTGTTTTATCAACGGTTTGATGGCCATCTTCTAATGACCAGGTACCCTCATTCCACTGATAACCTTCTTTAGTGGTCACCTCTTTGGCAAGATCCATCCCAGATAGGCCGGCAAAGTCTTTGGCTTTTTGTATTGCCTTTTCTTCGTCAATATCACCTGCCATAATGCAACCAGACTGCGCACCTTTATCACGAAGAATTCGGGTTAATTCGCGCGTATCAATATCGCTGATACCAACCACATTACGTTCTTTCAAATAATCCGAAAGGCTTTGCTCTGAGCGGAAGTTACTGGCGACTAAGGGTAGGTTTCGGATGATCAAACCCTTCGCAAATATATCATGGCTTTCTTCGTCTTCTTTATTCACGCCGGTGTTACCGATATGCGGGTAAGTTAGCGTGACCATTTGTTCGGCATAAGAAGGGTCCGTCAGGATTTCCTGATAACCTGTCATCGATGTATTAAAGACAACTTCGCCCACACTGTCGCCTTCGAAACCTATGGAAATCCCTTTAAAAACTCGTCCATCAGCAAGTGCTAGTATGGCAGGGACAGTCAAGTCAACCTCCGGTAATTCTTTATTCTATTTGCAGTTTCAAGGTTTGATGAGGGCTTTGAATCTTCCGAAAAACAAAAAAGACGAGTCGAAAAAAAGCGAGATAAAGAAACCTCTATCTCGCTTTTATCCTAAAAATCTTTTCTTCACATCCGGCACAGAATGACCCAATATCTTCGGCGATGCCCAAATAAAAAACTGCAACAAACCGAGGGCGGATTATATAGCCCGGATACCAGCCTGTCTATATTATTTTTTCAGATCTTCTAAGACTTTTCACGTTTACTCCGGTCGAAAGTTTAAGTTGATATTAAGTAATACGTCTCACACCATGGCAAAACTTTTTTAAAACTCATCCCTTTCACCTTCCTATTCATTATTGCTCAGCCAAATTTAGCTGCACTCCCAGACATACTGTAAATCACGACGTCAAACACCGATACACCTCTAAAGCATATTAAACAATCCCCACTGGATATAATTAACAGCGCGAATAGTGAAGACAATCCAGACCTGGAAATGCAATCGTCGATACAAAGACTCACGGAAGCCTTCAAATCTTCACTGGCCAAGCGACCAGAAAAGCCATACTCGATCAACTGATAGCCAATAAACTCTATATTCCTGGAGGCTGAAAGCCTTTATAGTCGCCTTCAGTTAGATTCAATAATTTTTTTCTTTAGCGAGGAACCTTTTTTTGTACAGCGCCATCCAATGCTTAATTATTATACATAACAGCCTAAACACATGAAGAGCCTTTGGTTAATAACTGTCTCTATAATTCTTACACTTGCTTTCTTTCAAATAAGTTTAGGGGTTCCGCCCGATCATCAAATACACAAAAGCGCATGTACAGACACATATCATCATGAATGCCCAGGTAATAATTACCACTCCAAGCCAGAAAACATCAAGTCGAAGCACGTCGATATAAAAACACAGACTGCAATCAATAGTTTAGTAAAAGCGTTTGAAAATTCGCTTCCTCGATATGAGAAAAAAAACCTCGAACCTCAAAACGTCGATAAAGCTGAAATTACGAATAGTGATGAGGAGCTTGCAAAAAAAATACTGCTTGAAGAACATAACATCGATAGCACCCTTTCTGGGTCCGGCAATAATTATTATGAAGCCACTTCGTCTAGGAATTGCAAACAAACATTAAAAAATGGGTTTAACGAATATTTTGCAACTGAGCACATTAACACCTCCGCTAAACTATTTTCTGGCCATTGCGCCTGTTGTGATAAAAGTAGACCTCTCTCAAAAGAAAACACCGTTTATCTTTACGAGTTATTTGACACTGACTGTGACAAACACATTGTAATAGATAATGAAGGCAATCTCTTCGCAAAAATGTACCACGGAACGACACGCGATAAATT
>CAKMZU010000122.1:7322-9586 GCA_929200485.1 uncultured Gammaproteobacteria bacterium
CGATAAATTAGAGTGGTTCCTTGATCTTGGTTTTCAACCGATAGGGAATGGAGATCTAGGTGAAGGCCTTTATTTAACGTCACGCCCTGGCTACGCGCATTTTCGCCCTACTGAAAAACTAAAAAACCAAAGTTTTGCTAGTGTTGAAACTGCTGATAACCTGAAAAAAACTATCATGATTTTAGAAATACTAGTACCACTTAAGCTAAAAATTAGAAATCGCCTAGGACAAAAAGGGTTTATTGATCACTCCACGCAAATAGACCGACACTACAAGCCCGCATTCTCTCATAAAATTGTTGTCAGAGACGAAGCTCTTCGTGAATTGAAAATCAATAAGGTTTACCTTCTTAATAACTGACCATCAACGATTTTATTAATCATTACAAAAGTATTCGCAGCCTGAGAAAGCCTATAGGGAAATTGATATGATCGTCGCTCATCTTCTCTATTCTACGAGACTTCCAACACTTTGATTAATAAATTCTATTTATCCATTTGTTAACTGTCTCTGCTAATCTATAGTAAACTTTTTATTCGTTAGCGTTTTTGTTAACGCTAATGGTAAGCTTTTTATTTTCACTAATATCCCAGAGGAACCCATGAAAGCGGTTTTTGTAATCTTATCTCTTTTCACTTTTGCCCTTCCTTTTCAATCTTCAGCTGATTCGGTTGAGCTTGGATTATTCAGTGAAATTGTTGGTCTTAATTATCGAGCCAATTTATCCGGTTCATACTCAGCCAACATCGGCTTCACCCACAGCCAATATGACAACCGTGATTCCAACCTCCTGATGGGTGGGTTTACTGCACGTGGCGCACGTGATCAGTTGAAAGGCGAAGTGGGGATTCAACCCTTTTGGCTAAATGGCGACAACCATGACAGTTATGGCGCAGCCATTGGTGGTGGTGCTAAATATCTTATCACCCCCGAACTTTGGACATCGGGCCAAATTTATTATGCACCTGAAATTATTGTTGGCGGTGACCTTGAAAGCTTTTATACCTTTGATATAAAAATTGGCTACAACGTCCTTCCTCATGCCTCTGTCTACCTTGCTTACCAAAACTATGGTGCTAATAATGGCGACTCCAACATTGAAATGTATAACGGACTTAAACTTGGCTTAGTTTTCAAGCTGCGCTAATACTAAGATCCTATTGCTTACCTCATCCCCACATCAAACACTTACCTCAATTTAGATTTCCACTACTCGGGAGTCTAAATTTATTGATCGATTAGGGAACCTCTGATGCCATCTTGAATTTACTTGAAATTCCCTAACTTTGTTCACCCCCCTCACAGCCTCAACGTCATATAACTGCAACTTAATTAAAAAAGATGTATGATATGATCATTTTGCGCTTTGACAATTTCGTCACAGCAAGGATGTTGGTCTAGGGCTATCAAGACTCCAGACGTTGAAGACAAATCAGTTTAAATACTATGAAATATCGAGTGACTCTTATTACGCTAGCCTTTCTCTTTTCAGGCTGTAGCCAGCTCATAGAAAAAAAGGCGAGTGCCTTTGGCGATCAACTCACACAAAGCATGCTGAACTTTGAAGACCCTGCCACGGTTTCAGATGCCATGCCTACGTTTATTATCTTAATGAACAGTATGGCAAGCCAAAAAGATGCAGGACCTTCATCCAAGTTAGCAACTGCTCAGCTTTTAGGTGCTTACAGCAGTGCATTTGTCGCCGATGAAAAACGCCAAAAAACCTTAGCCAATCTTGCCTTCAACTATGCCAAAGAGGGCAGCTGCCAGATGGACAAGCGCTGGTGTAGTGCTGACCGACTCAAAGGTCGTGATTTCTCACAATTTACCGCCCAACTAACAGACAAAGATGTGCCTTTAATCTACAGTTATGCCGGTGCCTGGCTTGGCTACATCAATACCCACAGCGACGACTGGAATGCCATTGCAAACCTGCAGCATTGTAAAATGCTCCTGGAGCTTGTGATCAAATTTGATGAAAGCTATGACCATGCAGGGGCACATTTATACTTAGGCGCAATTGCCTCTGCATTACCAGAAGCCATTGGCGGAAAACCTGCAATCGCTAAAAAGCATTTTGAAAGGGCCATTGAGTTGACAGGTGGCAAAAACCTAGTGGTCAAGGTTGAATATGCCAGACGCTACGCCCGCGCCACCTTTAATAAAAAACTTCACCATCAATTATTAACAGAAGTTCTAGCTGCTGACCCAGAAGTACCCGGGTTAACCCTGATGAACGCATGGGCACAAGGACAAGCAAGGG
>CAKMZU010000123.1 GCA_929200485.1 uncultured Gammaproteobacteria bacterium
CTTCTACAGATCAAGTTACCGGCGTCTTTTAGTATTGGGAGGGTTGATAGCGGGTTTTGATAGATTATTTATGTCAATATTAATATTTTTCATATTTGGGATGTCGACTAGAATTTTAGGCTTGATTGTGGTGTCAGGTTTAATGCCTGTTAACGCATAACGTAGCTTCGCGATATTATTAGATGAGCTTCCGGATTCGACACTTATTAATGAGGCGAATTTTTTTTCACTGGTATTAGGGGATACTGATTTAAACGCATCTTCAAGTTTTAATGCAGTCTTTTGAGATTGCTGATCGGCCGCAGACTGCAGTTCAATATGATCGGTAATGATTTTATTGATTTTTGTAAATTCTTCATCTAACTCAAGGCTGCCGCCATCCTTAAATAGCTTCTCGATTTTACTGAGAAATTGCCCTTTATCACCTTTTTCTGCACCCCATAAATATTTATTCGTTAATGATTCATCTGCATAGCGCTTAACCAGGTATTTTTCATAAGTGTCGAATATCTTTTTGTATGCATCAGTATCATTGATTAAAAGTTTTTCTAAGGTACGTGTCTTATCGTTTCTCAAAATAACGTCATTGAGGTCGATTTCATGAGATTCTCTTCGAAATTCTTGTGGTGTCTCGGCTAACAGAACATTTAATAAAGACGCATTTTTTGGGTTAGCAAGGTATTCATGATAAATCGATTTACTTGCCCTGGAGAGTTTGTTGTCTCTTATATCTGAAAGATATTGATTAAGGATATATATTTGTTTTAACTCTACTACTTTATCTGAATTATTAAATAATGGTTTCAACGGTTCGATTTCTTCAATTTGTTTAAAATGTTTTATCAGGCTATCAGGGCTTGTATTTAACTGGTTTATGCGACTGCTAAAATACCCGCCTAAATCATGGTTGTAGGTGAAAAAAGTTCTTTGGAAATCAGCGGCCTTTCTTTGCTCAGAAACATTTAGTATGCTTATGTCTGCTTTACCTGCAATCTTTATGTCAGCTATATTTATCTTTTTTCTTGGGGCGGGGGTATGAGCAGTTTTCCTTGGAAAAGGGTTTTTGAATGTTTGTATGTTGTTTTTTATATAATCGCTCAAATCTGAAAACTTTACTTTTGGTCTTATATACGATCCTTTGAGTAGAGTATAGGGAGTTTTTCCCTTTAACACAGTGCCTGTAGTATCTAGCTTATCTGAAGGCAATAAACCTACCACTAGACTTCTGGCTATAAAATTATCGTCGTTAAGCCGTCCGTCAGCGACTATTGAATTGATAATATAGCCCCGCGATCTTTGCTCATTTAACTCTTCAATAAAATTGTTCACATTGAATAATTGGTAGATGTCATGTGATGGTTGAGTACGATTTGTTAGAATAACTAATTTGTCAGGTGTATAATCAAAACTGATTTTATTAATTGAGTATTCTTTATCTTCTTGTATCGGTAAGCCTGACAACTTGATATAAGATAGCATTTCGCCAGCATTATCTTGATTGATCTCAAGCCCATCCTGAGTTGCAGATGCAATAATGTCTTCCATGCTCAGTAGGGATGAAGCCAGATGCAATCTATGTTTTGTTGTGTTGATAAATTCAAAGTTATTTGCTAAAAATTCACCATTCTCGTTAAACATTCCACTGAAGCTGACTAAGTCACCATTACTTAAAAGTCCCTCATTGTAGTACACATTGATTAGTTTATTCTCGCCAAAGACAATTGATGAGGGTAGCGAATTGATAGCCATTGGTATTAATTCTTCAGCAGTATTCATGGTTTGTTTAATTGTACCAATTAAATGACTATCGCTGTTTAATTGGGTCAGTATATTTTTCGTTACGGAAGTCGTTTTAACCGTACCGCCAGGAAATGCATCCACCATTTCTTTTTCTAGAAATTCTAAAGTCGATTGTTCTTTCGATAACATTTCAAGAGAGCCTACAAGTATATGCTTTTCAGTAATGATTCCTTCGACTTTATGGAGAGTCGAATCATTAAAATAGGATAGTGCTGTAGCTTCGAGTTGGTTATTTTTTTGAATGCCAGAAAATATAATTATTCCATTCTTATTATTAACTAAATCAGTCTTCCATTCTTCTAGATTTCTCGTTTCATTATTTGATGAATAGATGGTGTGTTTTGACGCAGTTATTTCTACGGGCGTTTGATTGATACCATTAAACTTTATTGGGGTAACAAGCAACTTTTCTCCTTTGAATGATTTAAAAACACCCGTTAAATGTATGTTTTCAGGATGAGCGATAAGTGAAGATGCGGTAAATACTGGAGATATCAACAGATCGCTCACTCCATTGTTATCAGTTGCTAACCATCTTGTGCTAGCATCAATATCGAATTCAAAGGAAAGGTGAGATGGTTTGTCTTTTCTTATAGTTAGTGGAAATCCTGCATCAATATTACTTTCTATACGATAAATTGATTCATTTTCTTTAATGTTTAAGCCATAAATATCGTAGAGGTTTGGTGTGCCTACTATACCTGCCCCAGCATCTTTAATGGTTGATTTGTTTAAATTGATGTCAATGGCCACATCATAATAGGTGTTTTCTGGTATATTGACGTTTAATATAATTTCACTTTTATTCGTCAATAAAGAGAAATTAATATTTTTTTCAATGCCACCATTAATATTTATATGGCGATTATCTTGATCGACCAGATAGATGTTTTCTATAACAAAGTCAAAATAGATGAAATTATTTTCTTTGGATGAAAGTGAAAGGGTTAAAACACCCATTTCAGAATTATTTGATTCACGCGAACAACTTAAGATAAGGATAAGTGATACAAGTAATAACGTCTTCAAAATCATCCCTTCTTTGATGGTTGGTATAAATTTATTCTAGATTAATACTCAAAGGACTTCATGCAGTAGGGTTAATATAATACGTTTTATAATATTTGCTGAAATATTTTAACGATCAAGAAACATCATATTTGTCTCTTTATGTGGGTTATATAATGAGGTCCGAGAATTATATTCTGGTTCAATGAATATTGCGGGTATTACTTGAAATCAAGAGAAGAAAGAATCCACTCTTTGAATATGTCAAGCCAACAGTGCCTTTATGCGCGTCGAGGGGAGGAGTTCAGACAAATATAAGATATGTCGAACCAAAGGGTATTTGCAAAAGGCTGATTGGGTATTGATCAGCCTGTATGTGAGAAATAATGCTTAATTATGTTTACTTACCGTTTTTAACTAACCGTTTCATATCTAGAATAATATTGGCGGCTTCAATAAGATACGCATCGTCCATTTTTATTTTATCCTGATTTTCTGCTTCTTTTTCAATCTCTTCTTTTAACGCATCTTCCATGGTCTTATAGTCTTTGTAGGGCTTTTCCTTCTTCGCAATACGTCGATCATTGACAAGTTTTAAACGCATGTTTTCATCGTCGGTACGCTCTTTTTCACGCAGTTCCTTGTTTAGAGAAAGGGTTTTTATATCCTGAGACTTTTCATATTCCATTTTCTTAGTGAAATATAGAAAGTCAGGGTTATCCTTCGTTCGCTTCCTGGAGACTTCTTGAAGTTCAGGGATGTGAAAAGTGATGTTGTAGAAAGGCTTTTTACCAATAATAGCAGGGGCAATAGAATCCCACTTCATGGCATTTTTCGAGGCGCTTTCGCCTACCAACGACTTATCATAGATTGGTGGAAATGCAACGTCAGGAATAACGCCCCGATTTTGAGTGCTTTCCCCTGAAACTCGGTAGAATTTAGATTCTGTTATTTTTAAACGACCGTGACTAAGAGGCGTTAATGATTGTACCGTGCCTTTACCAAAGGTATCGCTACCTAATACTAAACCACGTTGATAATCTTGAATTGCACCGGCGAAGATTTCTGATGCAGAGGCACTCATTCGATTGACTAAAACGACAATGGGGCCGTCGTAATAAGGGCTGAAATAGGGCTTTTGCTCTAAGTGAATTTGTCCATTTGATGATTTAATCTGGACGGATGGCCCTTTATCAATGAAAAGGCCTGTCAATTCATTGGCTTCACGTAGTGAGCCGCCACCATTGTTTCTCAGGTCAATAATGATTCCTTCGGCCCCTTCATTAATAAGCGAGCTTAATAGTTTTGCAGCATCCCTTGTGGTGCTTTTGTAATTAGGATCTCGAACACGGAGTGCTTCAAAGTCAATATAGAAGGTAGGTATGTCCAATATGCCAATTTTATGCTTGATTCCCTTATTATCTTTCACCGTTAATAGTGCTTTTTTAACGGCTTGTTCTTCAAGTTTTACTTCATCCCGTACGATAAGTACCTCTTTACGGGTGTTTTCGTCTGCGCTTTTTGCAGGAATAACTTCCAGGCGAACTAACGTTCCTTTTTCTCCTCGAACAAGGTTCACTACCTGATCAAGACGCCAGCCCACAATATCGACCATTTCGCCTTTCTTTCCCTGGGCTACTCCTACAATACGGTCTGATGGTTTAAGCTCTGCTTTTTTAGCAGCAGGGCCCCCTGGGATTAATCTAACAACTTCGGTGTAGTCATCTTTCATGCGAAGGAGTGCGCCTATGCCTTGGAGTTTAAGGCTCATGGAGATGTTGAAGTTCTCTGAGAGTTCAGGCGACATATAATTAGTGTGTGGGTCATATAATTCAGTGAATGTATTTAAGTAAATCTGGAATACATCTTCACTGTTGAGTTGTTTTAGGCGTTCAAGTTGGCTTTTGTATCTTTTGGTCAGCGTCTTGATGATCTCGGCATTCTTTTTATTTTCCAATTGCATTGAAAGCACAGCTGACTTGAGTCGTTTGTCCCAAATATCTTTTCTCTCACCAAGGCTTTTAGGCCAAGATGCTTTGCTTCGATCAATAAGGAGGCTATCTTTGCCATCAAATCGCATTTTGTTGATCTTTTGATCAAGGTTTTCGAGCTGCTCGGCTAATAATTCGGTAAGTGTTCGTCGATATTGGTTAAATATGGTAAAGCCTGGGCTGAGGTCAGCTGTAATTAAATCTTGTTTCATTCCCTTCAGGAACTTGAATTTTATTGTTGCAACATCTTTATCTAAAAAGACCTGGCGATTGCTATCAATAGTATCCAGGTAGTTGTTCAAGAACCTTTCAGCCAAAACATCATCAATCACTAATTTTTCATAATGTTTACTTTTTAATAACTTGAGTGTTTCAAGATTGGCCTTTTTTTGCGTATCTGACCAAGTGATGTCTGTTAAAGGCTCAGTGACTTCTTGATTTTGAGCATTACTTTGGCTATCAGGCGTTATTGTTGATTTAGCATAGGTCTCCATTGAAGGGAAACTAAGCATTAGGCCTAAATAAAATGAAAAAAATAGAGAATAAAAAGAAGTTCGTTTCATAGGGCTTCTATTGGGCTTCAATCAAGCAATAAAAATATATTAAGACCAGTTTAACACAGAAGTGTTCCTGACCTTAAAGGCTTTGACCGTCGCCAGCTCGCGTTGGAGCGGAAACAGCCACTTATTTTTTGTATTTGGCTGCTGTATTTGCACCCAACAATTTGATTAATAATCGTAGGTGTTGCCAGTAATCAATGGAGCAGGTTCTACAGCATAGTAGCGGTTTATTGATGTAGTCAAGCTTATTCTGGGGCGTTTCACGTATTAATTCACGATAACAGAAATAATAAGACTTAAGGGTATGGATGGCTTGCTGCTTAGTCATCTCTATAGCTATTTGACATGGCGACTCCCACTGAGAGTTAGGTTTATATGCAGACCCATTACTCGAAACTATAGTAACATCTGTTGTCTTTGTAGTCAGTTTATAGGATTCTGCTTTTTCAATAACCTTTTGAAACGCGGCTTCTCTTGTATTTCGGCTGATTGAATAAACATCGACCTTACCATTTTTATCAAAGATGTTCAGAACAACATCCGGGGTGGTTTGCAGGATATTTAAAAGATAGGCATATTCAGCTATCGTGTGTTGCTTAAACTCTTCAGTATAATCAATGAAACTCACTCGAAACTGTTCTTCATTGATGACGCTACGTTCGCGGCTTAAATTATCCAAGGCCTTATAGCTTGATTCTAATCGAGGGGATAAAAGGTCTTTAGTGGCGATAATGTCCTCAATAAAGTGTTCAGCTAAGTGTTGTTCTGAAAGATACCTTAGTAATGCTAATTTGAAATCTGAATTGAAAAGATCCAAGCAGTCTCTCTTCTGTTTTAATAGGAAATAAACTAACTCGACATTGGGTAATTTTCCTACATCAAAGGCTTCGGCTTCTGACTCCATAAGAGCAATGATAGTATCTGCAAATCTTTGCTCCGTTAATAGCTGGTTGTGAGCCTCGATAGCAAGTCTGCTTATTTTTTGAGTGTTTAATTCGTTTGCCATGATCATTCCTTGCATGGATTTCATAACATAATAAAGCCTTTTATTAGTATGTTTATTCTAAATTGTCTTGGTAACTTAGCACTATCTCGACAAAATACTGCCAGGAGAATTGAAATGGCTGAAGAAAAAACTAAAGAAATCAAAGAAATGGCTGAAAAAGCAAGTGATTTAGCTAAAAACATCTGGTTAGCTGGGTTAGGTGCTTACGGTAAAGCATTTGATGAAGCTCAAGGTACTTATCAAAAAGTAACTGATAAAGTAAAGCAAGCTCAAGAATCTACCAAAATGTTTGATGATTTGGTCGAAAAAGGTAAAGAGTTAGAAGGCGAAACACAAGGACAACTTCAAGAAGTTAAAGAAAAAGCAAACGTCAATCTTGAAGAGCGTCTTTCTAAAGTCAAGGAAAGCTTAACTTTTAACTTCAAAAAATCATCTGACTCTGATGATTTGCTTGGTGAAATCTCAACTAAGCTTGACTTGGTTCTTTCTGCGCTAGAAACTAAAGAAACTAAGGCCCCAGCTAAAAAGACAGCAACACGAAAAGCCGCTGCCAGCAAAACTGCATAATAGATATTAAGTAATTGATCTGTTAAAGGGAGCATCTGCTCCTTTTTTTATTATTAACAAATGCCCATTAGAGCAGTCTCTGAAACGGGTTAAATATCAACTTTCACCTTTTTAAATTCTTTTTTGTGCAGTAACTAATAGATCCAGGCGTCGATCTATGACAGGATGTTAAAACCCTAAGGTTAAAATAATAATAAGATGAAAACCCGCGATAGGATTTTGCTAACCGCCTTAACGCTCTTCAATGAAGAAGGGGAGCAGAATGTCACTACGGTCGATATCGCCAATGAAATGGATATAAGCCCTGGTAATCTCTATTACCATTTCAAAGGCAAAGAAAGCATCATTGAGAACTTATATTCCCAGTATGACTCTGGTGTGGCGCAGCTATTAAAGCAGAGCGAGATCGCTCAGATGAGCCTTGAAGATCACTGGTACTTTATCTATGTCATTTTCGAAGAAATCTATAAGTTTCGTTTCTTTTACCTTAACCAAACTGACATTTTGCAACGCTATCATGATATCTCCCGCAGATTTAAACGTTTAGTCAAGTATAAAGTCAAAACCATCGAGACACTTTGTCAGTCGTTAATTGAAACAAATGCCCTTAACGATAGCTTGGTTGAGAGTCAGCAATTAGCTGAGAATATCAGTTTTACTTTACTTTACTGGTTTCCGTACCAACAGCTGATAAATCCGGGTGAAGAATATGACAAAATTATTCATAAAGGGGTTTATCAGATCCTCTCGCTTATAGTACCCTATGCGCAACTTGAAGATCGCACCATCGCCCAATCGCTTTTATCAATTTACCATTCACGTATTTAGCATATATATTAAACGAATAAACCATGCCCCGATTTTTGCATAGAATTTTTCCTGTCACACCTTTTCAGCAAAATTGCTCTCTTCTCGTGTGTGAGGCGACAAAGAGAGCGGCATTTGTTGATCCTGGTGGTGAACCTGAAAAATTACTCATGTTACTTGAGTCAATGGATGCAAAACTTGAAAAAATCTTTTTAACCCATGGCCATTTAGATCATGTGGGTGCCGCTAAAGAGATATCTGAGAAATTGGGTGTACCGATTGAAGGGCCGCACATTGGTGATAAATTCTGGTTGGATGGTTTACCTGAATATGCCCAAATGATGCAATTTCCTAAAACAGAGGCGTTTCATCCCGATCGCTGGTTGGAAGAGGGCGACACCCTTTTCTTTGGTGAGATTTCTTTAGACGTTTTCCATTGCCCAGGCCATACGCCAGGTCATGTGGTCTTTTACCATGAAGCACAACAGATAGCCTTTGTTGGGGATGTTATATTTCAAGGATCAATAGGCCGTACGGATTTTCCGCAAGGTAACCATGAAGACCTGATCAATTCTATTAAAAGCAAACTTTTACCATTAGGCGATGGGGTTTCCTTTGTTCCTGGACATGGCCCAATGTCAACTTTTGGGCAGGAAAAACGCTATAACCCTTTTCTTCAATAGATTTAACTTAACTTAAGGTCATGTAATTGGAGGTATTCAATGGATTTGGATAAGCGTGCGTCAATAAGGCAGAGTATTAATACTCGCGTACAGATCAGTCACCCGTCGTTTGGTGAAGTGACTGTTCGCTCAAAGGATATTTCTGATGGTGGACTGTCAGTTTATCTCGGCGAGGGAGGATTTCCTCCTGAGGGAACGAAGGTCGATGTGCTTATTCGCTCTTTGAACGGACCTTTAAATACACAATCGGTCAAAATGGAAGTCAAGTATATTCAATCGGGTGTTGCTGGATTGAAATTTCTTTGAACTCTGTTGTGGTATTACCATTAGTGAGCAAAGAATACCGTTTGCTTGCTAACAGGCTAGGTATATTGGCCAATGAGCAATCTGACGCTTTATCAGATTTTATCTTGTCCGAAAGTAATAGTCTTATAGCGCTAAGTCCAGTCGATAAGAATAGAGGTGGGAGTATTCATTGTGATTTTTTAGCGCCTGGCTTTCAGCGCTATCTTTCCAGCGTGACTAGAAAATCACTGATCGCAAAGGCTTGCGGGCTTAAAGGTGAGGGGGCACCAAGCATATTAGATATATCAGCAGGCCTTGGTAAAGATGCACTCTCACTAGCGAGCTTAGGGGCTCAGGTTTCAATGGTTGAAGCTAACCCCTATGTTTATCTCTTGCTTTACTCGGGTATTCATACACTTAAGCAATCATCATTGGCATTATCATCTAACATCTCATTACTAGCTTGTCAGGATGCGAAAACAGTGCTCTCACAATCTGATCGGGCTTATGAGGTCATTTATTTTGATCCTATGTTCCCAGAGCGTAAAAAATCAGCCAAAGTCAAAAAGGAAATGCAGTATTTTCATCAAGTCGTTGGCGAAGACCATAATCAGCCCGATGAAATTTTTACTGAAGCGGTTAAGCAAGCCAGAAAACGCTTAGTAATCAAGCGACCCAAAGGCAGTGACTTTTATGCCGATCAAAAGCCAAATTACAGTCTTGAATCAAAAGTCATCCGCTATGATATTTATTTGAACTTCGTCGAATAAGTATTTTAATCGCTACGCCAGGCACCCTAACTTGACTCCTTCTTGCCTAGGAGACCGTCCGAGAACAGACTGTTC
>CAKMZU010000124.1:0-4125 GCA_929200485.1 uncultured Gammaproteobacteria bacterium
GCATAACCAACTGAACCACAATACTGGCTTGACTGATTAATGCCCAAAATGACAAGCTCTCGTTCACGCTTAATTCCTCACAATCGATTCATATAATGCCGCAGGAAGTGCAACTGGCCGTTGCTTGACTCTATCCACACAGGCAATTTTAATTTTGGCATCCACCAACAATTCGTCATCACGATAAATAGACTGATCAAAGGTAAATGACGTTCGCTTTATTTCAATAACATTGGCAGATACCTGCAGCACATCATCTAAAAAAGCGGATCGTTTATAGCGCGCATCGACATGATGCACAACAAGTAATGCTCCTTGATCCAGGACGGTATTTTTACCAAAGCCTTTAGCTCTTAGCATTTCTGTTCGAGCGCGCTCCATAAATTTCAGGTAATTTACATAAAAAACAATACCGCCAGCATCGGTATCCTCGATATAGACTCGAACAGGTAAACTAAATGTGGATTCATGATTCATACAACAACGACCCAAATTACGACTTTTCTCTAGGAAAGAGGTAAATCCCCTTGAGGGTGGCTATTCTCTGGTGGTTTCTGGCCGAAATACTGATAGGTCAATGGTGTCAGCATTCGACCACGAGGCGTGCGCATCATAAACCCTTGTTGAATTAAATAAGGCTCAAGAACATCTTCTATCGTCCCGCGTTCTTCGCTAATCGCGGCAGCAAGACTATCAACACCAACAGGCCCACCCTGGAATTTCTCAAGCATTGCCAGCAGCAATGAACGATCTAAATGATCAAAACCTTTCGCATCGATATTCAATAAATTAAGGGCTTTATCGGCAATAGCCTCGGTAATTTTGCCATCAAATTTAACCTCAGCATAATCCCGAACACGCCTTAACAAACGGTTAGCAATTCTGGGAGTGCCTCGGGAGCGCTTGGCAATTTCGAATGCGCCACCCTCATCAACTTCAATATTAATTATACTTGCCGCACGGCTGACAATATGCGCCAAATCTTCAGTTGAATAAAACTGAAGACGTTGAATAATCCCAAAACGGTCCCTCAGTGGAGAGGTTAAAAGACCCGCTCTGGTGGTTGCACCCACTAACGTAAATTTCGGCAGATCAAGTTTAATGGAGCGAGCCGCTGGCCCCTCGCCAATCATAATATCTAACTGATAATCTTCCATGGCAGGGTAAAGAATTTCTTCAATCGACGGGTTCAGGCGATGAATTTCATCAATAAATAACACATCCCCTTCATCAAGGTTCGTTAACAATGCGGCCAAATCGCCCGCTTTTTCAAGCACCGGCCCAGACGTAGATTTTAAATTGGCGTTCATTTCATGCGCGATGATGCTGGCCAAGGTCGTTTTACCAAGACCGGGCGGCCCAAATATCAAGGTATGATCCAGCGCATCATTACGTAATTTTGCCGCCTGCAAAAAAATCGACATCTGCTCTTTAACTTTAGGCTGACCATGATAGTCAACCAATGTTTTTGGGCGGGTAGAATGGTCAACCTCATCCAAGCCTGGTTGACTACTCACTAAACGATCCGGTTCAATCATGGGGTTCTATTCTCAAGTAGCCTGTTTAAGCGCAGCACGAATCAAGCTCTCAGCGGTTGTAATAGATTCATCTTTGACAGACTGAATCATTTTAATGGCATCCTGTAATTTATAACCCAACGCAACTAACGCACTTTCTGCCTCTGCTGTAATCGATGAACTGGATACCCTCTGACTGACAGATTGCTTGGGATTAATCGTGAACCCAAGATCTTTCAGCTTGTCTTTCATCTCTACCAGCAAACGTTCTGCGGTTTTTTTCCCAATGCCGGGGATTTTTACCAAACGATTAACATCAGATGATTCCACACTTTCAACAAAGGCATCCGTATCAATACTGGATAATATGGCCAGCGCCAGTTTTGGCCCGACACCGTTAATTTTAATCAACTGGCGAAATAACGCTCTATCATTGGTATCAGAGAAGCCATAAAGCTGTTGTGCGTCCTCGCGTACGACAAAATGCGTAAAAATTTCAACTGTGCCTGACTCAGGCAACTGATAAAAGGTTGTCATGGGCGCCAAGACTTCGTAGCCTACGCCACCCACATCAACCAATAATAAAGGCGGCTGCTTAACTTTGAGTTCGCCTTTTAACCAACCAATCATGGTTTCACCTGCTTAACTGACCGTGCTGTTCGCACTAAATAATGTTGCGTATGCGCATGACAAATAGCCGCCGCCAATGCATCTGCTGCATCTTCTTTTGGCATACCATCAAGCTTTAATAAATGCTTGACCATTTCCTGAACCTGCTCTTTTTTAGCTGCACCCACACCCACAACCGCTTGCTTAATTTGCCTTGCAGAATATTCTTCAACCAATAGGTTTGCAACTGCACCTGCAGTAATCGCAGCGCCTCTGGCCTGCCCGAGCTTTAAAGCAGAATTAGGATTTTTCGCCATAAAAACCTGTTCAACCACCATCACATCAGGAAAGTGGTTTTCGATAATTTCAGATAGATGTTCAAAGATGGATTTTAAGCGTTCGGCGAAAGGTAAGTCGCCTACCTGAATAATACCACTCGAAAGATATTCATAGTGAGCGCCTTCAGATCGAATCAGGCCGAAACCTGTTTTTCTAGAACCCGGGTCAATCCCTAAAATGATGCTCATGTGATAGAAGTCTGAGTATGTGTAGCATTAAAAATACCAGAAAGCCGTTAAAAAAAAAGGGGAATTAAGATTTTTAACTTTTGTCAACACGCTTTTAAGCGTAATTATTATAAGTATTTAAACCTTAGTGAACATTTACACTCCAAGAATATATGGAATTATACTTCTATCAGTCAGCTCAACGGTGATTATTTTGTCCAGATATTTCTCTATATCATCAATTTTTCTTATTTTCTCTATGCATTGGACGTTTGCCGGCTTGGAAAACAAACTGCTTTACCCCACTCAACTGGATCAGCTGGATAAAGAAACACAAAGCAAACTAAAGGACAAACGCTTCAGGTCAAATAAGACTTGGCGCAAATTTAAAGAGACAGAAATTCCAGACCCAAAAACAACTGACATTATTGCAACACTTAGAACAAATGTATCCTATCGAAAAAATATCGAGGAGTTAGTAGATATAAAGCTACAAAAAGGGATACCAACCCCACTTTCAGCATTGTCAGATTTTATCCTTAAACACTTAGACGATAACCCTAGAACGTTAATAAATCCATTAATTGACAAACTTCAGGAAGGCCTCCTGACAGAACCTAAAACAAAAGCCGAACAAGAATCCCAAGATAAAGCAATTAAAGAAATAGACATAAAAGCAACGGTAGGCGATATAGACTGGAACGCTTTGAAAAATATCCAAAACCAGTTGGAGGTCATCAGGCGACATATGAGCGCTGAAGATGATCTAGCTGCATTAAAGAAACATTTAACGACGGAGCAGTATAATGAATACCACTCGATTATGATAGATAAAAAATCAAAACACCCCACGGGCATTTTCCAAACCATAGCTTATATCTATTCCACAAGAGTTCTGCCGATTGAATCTTTCCGTCAACTCTGCCTTGACGACAATGGCAATTGCTACAAGGGGTTTGAGAATACATACAATGCCATCCTCAAGACCGTGAAAGCCATACCTCAAACAAACGAATAGCACTGCCAGAGAAAATGGACTTAAAATGTAAGTAAAAAAAGTGTCAATGGCACTTTTTACTTTCAAATCAAGCTTGGTCAAGAATTTTATAATCCCATTGAACTAAATCGCCACAACACCATCAAGGATATTAATATGCTTATTAATCTTGGTGAGGGTATATGCTAAAGTTTTGCATCATATCGGCAATTTTATTCTTTGTTTCCGCGCCCTGGACGCTTGCAGGCCGCTTCATAAATACCCAATCCTACCTTACCGATCTAAATCAACTTCCACCTGAAATACAATCACAACTAACCAACACAGGCCCTGACTCAACAAAACTTTGGGATTTCCTTCAATCAAAAACCATCCCAGACCCCCTCCCCAAAAAAAAAGCGCTTACTCAACTTAATAAAAATAAAACCTATACAAAAGACATTCCCACCATACAAGATACATCATTTCATAAAGGCTATGCGACTCCACTTAGAGC
>CAKMZU010000124.1:4135-4565 GCA_929200485.1 uncultured Gammaproteobacteria bacterium
TTTGAAAGGTTGTGTTCACGTAACTTATCACTACTAACGCCCGAATTATTTAATAAGCTTACAAATGGCCAGCTGTCAGCCACACAACAAACCTACAAGAAGAGCATTATGGATTCTATTGCAGCAATAGAAGGCAAAGCGTCAAGCGAAATACCCTACGCCCTATACCGAGAAATATTTATCAACCTGGGAGCTATCAGAAAAGGAAATACCATCAATGACGATAAAACCATTTTAAAAGATTTATTAGACGCCGAGCAATATAAAAAATTGAATAAATTAATATCGGAGGAGAAGGAAACCACGCTGTACAAAATCTATCATAACAAAGGCATATTCGAAACCATAGCTGTCCACTTCAGCGCTCAAGCTGAACGACCACTTGACGACTTTCGTAAACTGTGCCTTGATGAGAATGGGAAATGCTACG
>CAKMZU010000124.1:4575-5366 GCA_929200485.1 uncultured Gammaproteobacteria bacterium
CTCTCGACCCTCTCGATATAAGCGAATGCAGAATACCTTTTCCAGGCTGAAAAAAAAGCTCCTACGATCGGGTTGACTGATTTATTCCTCAAGCTGCGCTAAAACTTCAACACTGATTGAGGCATTATGATAGACATTCTGGGTGTCATCCAAGTCTTCTAACATGTCGATCAACCCCATAACTTTTTGAGCCGCATCCACATCAAGATCAACCGTTGTTGATGGAATCATGGAAATATCCGCTTCAATCGGCTCAAAGCCTGCGGCAACCAAAGCATCCTTAACCGCCAAAAACTCCTCCCAGGCAGTTTCCACAACATGCGATCCATCATCTTCACTAATGACATCTTCAGCACCCGCTTCAAGAGCAGCCTCCATCAATGCCTCATCATCAACATCATCCCCAAAAAAGATTTGGCCTTTTTTGGTAAATAAATAAGCAACGCTTCCGTCCGTACCCAAGCTTCCACCGCGCTTGGAAAACGCATGACGCACTTCAGCAACGGTACGATTACGGTTATCCGTCATACATTCAACCAACACAGCAACACCACCGGACGCGTAACCTTCATAGGTTAGCTCATCCATATCAGCGCCATCGCCTGTACCTGCACCACGAGCAATGGCATTATCAACGGTATCACGCTTCATGTTTGCACCAAGCGCCTTATCGACCGCCGCCCTTAAACGTGGATTATCTTCCACGTTTGGGCCACCCGATTTTGCTGCAACCACCAATTCACGAATCAACTTGGTAAAGACTTTTCCGCGCTTTGCGTCCTGCGCCGCTT
>CAKMZU010000124.1:5376-6305 GCA_929200485.1 uncultured Gammaproteobacteria bacterium
CCGCTTTACGGTGTTTAATATTGGCCCATTTACTATGCCCAGCCATAAAAAACTCCCCTTACTGTGTTTTTTCTTTTTGACGCAACTTGATATTCAATTCGTTTAAGTGATGCATACTCACTTTGCCGGGTGCATCAGTCATCACACAACCTGCCGATTGAGTTTTTGGAAAGGCAATCACATCACGAATAGATTGTGCGCCTGTCATCAGCATCACAATACGGTCTAAACCAAAAGCCAAGCCACCGTGCGGAGGCGCACCATATTTTAATGCATCAAGAAGAAATCCGAATTTCTCCTGTTGCTCGTCTTCTCCAATATTTAACACTTTGAAGACGGCCTGCTGCATCGCTTGGTCATGAATACGAATCGAGCCACCACCCAACTCAGTGCCGTTCAGCACCATATCATAAGCCACTGACAAGGCTTTTTCAGGTGACTCTAACAACTCTTCCGAGGTGCAGGAAGGGGAGGTAAATGGGTGGTGTAATGGTGTTAAACCGCCTTTCCCATCGTCTTCAAACATAGGGAAATCAACCACCCACAATGGTGCCCACTCATGCGTTAATAGATCAAGATCTTCACCTAATTTAACGCGAAGTGCCGCAAGAGATTCATTAACGATTTTGGCTTTATCCGCACCAAAGAAAATCAAGTCACCATTCTCGGCGCTAACTCGCTCAAGGATGCCTTGCCTTACTTCGTTCGGCAGGAATTTAACGATGGGTGACTGCAGGCCATTTTCAAGGTCACTCTTGTCATTAACTTTAATATAAGCAAGGCCTTTGGCCCCATAGATACCAACAAATTTGGTGTAATCATCGATCTGCTTACGGGTTAATTTATCATTACCACCTGGGACTTTAATGGCTGCCACTCGTCCTTTTGGATCATTGGCAGGACCTGAAAACACTTTAAATTCGACATCA
>CAKMZU010000124.1:6315-9547 GCA_929200485.1 uncultured Gammaproteobacteria bacterium
TTACGTAAATCAGGGCGATCGATCCCGAATCGACGAACGGCTTCCTCATAAGTCATTTTAGGTAACTCAGGAAGCTCGACAGATAATACTTCTTTAAACAACGTGCGGATCATATTTTCCGTGATCTGCATAATGTCTTCTTGCTCGACAGACGAGGCTTCAAGATCAATCTGGGTAAATTCTGGTTGACGATCAGCACGTAAATCTTCATCTCGGAAGCAACGAGCAATCTGGTAATAACGATCCATACCACCGACCATCAACAACTGCTTAAATAGTTGAGGAGATTGTGGCAACGCAAAAAATTTGCCCTCATGCGTACGGCTTGGCACTAAATAATCACGAGCACCTTCAGGCGTTTCACGTGTCAGCATTGGCGTTTCAACATCTAAAAAACCTTCGGCTTCAAGGCATTGACGAACTTTCGATGTTATCTTAGAACGCAAAACTAATTTATCTTGAATCTGCGGGCGACGAATGTCCAGATAACGATACTTAAGGCGAGTTTCTTCACCCACATCAGTAAAGCTATCGAGCTGAAATGGCGGCGTTTCAGAAGCATTTAACACTTCTATTTCTTTACCAAGCACTTCAATTTCACCGGTTTTCATATCACCATTAACCGTCGCTGCATCTCTCGAACGAACTTTTCCTGTAATTTTAAGGACATATTCGCTTCGAACGCTGTCTGCGATATTAAAGCTTTCCTCGACATCAGGGTCAAAAACGACCTGAACAATGCTTTCTTTATCTCGAAGCTAAAAAAAAATGCCCCCGCCGTGATCACGACGTCTATCTACCCAACCTGCGAGGGTAACAACCTGATCAACTGAATCACTCGTTAAAGCGCCACAATAATGGGTGCGCATAGGTTACTCCTAAAATTATTCCGAAGATTGAGCCTTCGCCAGATTTTTTTGTCCGCTGGTTTTAAAGTCAGTTTCATACCAGCCTGAGCCTTTCAATCGAAAACCTGCCGATGAAATCAGCTTCTTCATGGAAGGTGTTTGACATTGATCGCACTCTTTTAAGGGCGCATCACTCATTTTCTGCAGCACTTCTTTTCGATGTTGGCACTGTCGACATTCATACTCATAAATCGGCATTCAAAAACCCTTAAAGCTTCTTTTTTCTCTGCCAGCCGAGCATTATAACAAAGAGAGCCAAGACGAAGCAAAAGGTTAATCCATTATGAACAAGACAACTCCATTGAAAATAATTCAATCATTTATGCTGCTGTTCTTTTTATCATCAGTCGAATACACCTACAGCCACCCAACACTCCTAGACTTTATTCGCTCTTCTAATAGCCAAAATCAAGAAGCAGATTTTTATCGAGATATATTCTCGAAAGCTCAAGACTTAACCGAAGGAGACAAGCAATTCTTATCTATCCTGCCCGTCCCAACGACCCATCCTCTCACAGGATTCGAACAACAGATTAAAAACCACGACTCTCCTTTCTTCCTAGTCCCAAAAACACTGGCAAATAAAGACTTTTACGACACATTAACACTGGCAGGAGAAAGCCAATATGATTTAGGCTACATTTGGATAAACACCCACCCAACCTTACCACGACAGATAGAGATTGCGATGAAATCCATTCACTATGATGGCGATTGCATGTCTAGACACAACATAAAAACAGCTCATTACAACCCATGGAATGTCAGCCTGCATAGACCACCAATATTGAATAAACCCAAGGAAAACGGATCAAACATAAACAACAACGTCCTTCAATATCAAGAAAAAATAGTGGAATACGATTATTTTCGCGCTCAAAATAAAGATGTATGGGATCTTCCAGTTCAACCGTCTGTGAAGCAGAAAATATTAGATCACACTTTGGCAATTTACACTCAAATATATAGAAACCATCCCGACAAAGACCGGCCAGATTTCAAAATAAAAGCGTTTTTTACAGATCCTGAAATGGCTTACAGTTATAGCCCAACTCTTCTTTTTAGAGGGGATGATCTTAATTCAATCGATTTTTTAGCACTGCATAACCGATTTAGATCCGCAAGATGCACCCTTTTCGGCCCCGGCACTTACTTTACAACCAACTTACATGAAGCTGACAAATATGCGACTAAGTACATGAATAATGCTGAATCATGTCACCACCAAGTGAACAGCGTTCTCTACAGCCCAGAAAATAGAAAAGCGCTACCTAGCGACCCTTCAATACAGAGCGCTTATATTGACGAATCAACGACTAAGGCGAAATGGTTTATCATTTCTCTGACATTAATGGGCATTTCAGCGCAATATAACTTCACCAATCCATCTGCAATACCTTGCGACACAAGCGTCTCAATGGCATCTACCCGCATCATCAAACAATATAAATCAACCTATATTGTTTCCAATAAATTTAACTCAATCCCCCTTATAGTTGTTAACTATCAAAACAAGAAAAAGCAAAATTAAAAAAAAATCTTATTTTTTCTTGTTCAAACTTTAAGAGATGCTATAAATAAAGACTGAAATGAATTCTGCACACTTATCTCCTCAGCAACAAAGGTAATTTACATGGCCAAAGCAAAGAAAGCACCTGCCAAAAAGAAAGCTACCGCTAAAAAAGCTACGCCTAAAAAGGCCGTCGCCAAAGCACCTAAAAAGGGAGCAGCTATCAGCGAACGCTATACTAAATCTCAAATCATCAATGAGATTGCAACCAAAACAGATTTATCTAAAACCCAGGTTGACGGTGTAATTAACGAATTAAGCGACTTAATTGAGCGCCACATTAAAAAACGTGCTTGCGGTGAATTTGTTTTACCCGGACTTTTCAAAGTTTCGACCCAGAAAAAACCAGCGACCAAAGCTCGCAAAGGGGTCAACCCCTTCACTGGCGAAGAAATTATGTTTAAAGCCAAGCCAGCCAGTATTGCCGTAAAAGTCAGACCGCTAAAGAAATTAAAGGATATGGCACTTTAACTTCTATCGACTCCATCAAGATCAAAAATGCTCTCTAGTCGACTTTTATTATCGCTAGTCGTTCCAGAGGGCATTTTTTCATTTCTCTTAACAACTATTCGATGATTATCAGGTTTTCACCTTCTGTGTTAAAACTGTAACCCACCTCCTTCAATATTCGGATTGCTAACGAAAAAATACAACAGCCGATTGCGTATTAAACCTGTTAACCATTGAAGCAGCTGACACATTAAGGGCACCTCTAATAATTGATTTTGAGATTCTGCGCTGAATTTCAAGGTTT
>CAKMZU010000125.1:0-6892 GCA_929200485.1 uncultured Gammaproteobacteria bacterium
GGCATAATTATCGCCGCTGGCATCGGCTAAGGGGACATAAGATAATAGCGATAGTTGTTCCGCCAAAATGACCTGATTAACGGTTACAGCTTCGCCAGATAACAGCAGTTCACCATGTTCGGGTAAGCTATCAATGATGATTGAGTGCAAGGTATCGCCATCACCATCGTTAAAGGAGAAATCTGCCTCGGAGAGTTGAACGGTACTGTCTTCATTTTCCTCGACTGCGCCGCCTGTCGATTCTGGTGCGTCTTCAACTGAGGCGACATTAACGTTCATTTCTGCGGCTTCTTCACTGATGCCAGAGCCGTCGTTAACACGGTAGTCAAAGTTAGCATACCCATCACCCGAGCTATCAGGGTCGGGCGTGTAGTTGAGATTGGGGATTTCGGCAACGGTCACTTCCTGTGCTTCGGTAACTGGTTCGTTATTCAGTGTGAGTTCGCCGTTTTCAGGTAAAGAATCGATAACAATCGATTGAAGAGCGTCGCCCTCCGAATCACTGAAGCTAAAGTCATCAACGCTGAATTGATAACTTTCGTCCTCGCCAATTGATATCGCACCATTGGATGCAACTGGTGGATCGTTAACGGGGCTTATATGGATTTGAATAATGGCGCTATTATCGCTTAATGTGGTGCCATCACTCACCTTAAAGTCAAAATAGGTATAGTTAAAGCCATGCTCGTTGGGCTCGGCGGCATAATGAAGAATGCCGAAATTATCGATTGGTATGCTCAGCCCTTCAGTGGCGGAAAGCCCATTAAAAGTTAAACTGCCTTTGCTTGGCAGTGATGAAATCTGGACTGAATGGAAGTCATCCCCTTCAGCATCCTCAAAGCCAAAATCAAGGACTGAGAATGCGTATTGAAAATCTTCGTTGATGGTGACTGTGCGATCAATGGCTATTGGCGCGTCATTGATCGCTGCAATATCAAATTGAATTTCAGTCATATTGCTGCTTTGTGCAATGCCATCACTGACAAAAAAACCTATGTGAGCAACATCATCCCCTGACGATTCTGCCTCCGGCGTGTAAGTCAATGCTGCTATCTCGGAAGCTGTGATAGATTGATCTTGAACGACAAGGGTGTCATTGAGCGTCAAAATGCCTGATTGAGGCAGTTCGGCAATGATAATGGCAGATAATGCATCGTTATCTGCATCATCAAAAGCAAAATCATCAATGCTGAATTGGTACGGCTCATCTTCAGTGATAGCCTTGGTTGCGCTTGCACTAACGGGCAGGTCATTTTCATTCAATATATGAAAACTGATGGATTCTTCGTTGCTCGTTAAGGCACCATCGCTGACGTTAAACGAGAGTGAAGCATAATTAAGGCCAGCGGCATCGGCTTCAGGTTTAAAAGCCAGTTGGGATAATTCTGACGCTTCTAATGATATGAGCTCAGTTATTTTTTCGTCACCAAGGTAAAGGCTGCCTGCTTCGGGCAGGCGAGTGATATTTACCAGATTAAGGGCGTCATTTTCATTTTCATCAAAGAAAGCAAATACGGTGGGTGTAAATTGAAACTGGCTATCTTCAATGATACTGAATTGTTTTGATGAAGATGTGGGAGCCAGGTTGGTTTTTTCGTTACTGTCGGTCAATAGATTAATCACCAAATCGCCACTATTACTCAGCGCTTCGGGTAGTTGCTCCTGGCTCTCTTTAAGATAAGCAACGGTCTCGGCATTGATGGATAAAGAACCATCGTTAAAGGTGATTCCTGCTTCGAGTAATTCAATCACTTCTTCTGTTGTCAGTGAATCTTTAGATTCCATTGCCGAAATTAATGCTAATGCATCACCGCCGGTGTTCCCGGTTGATGTATTGCCTAATACATCAATAACAGGTTCTATTTCATACGATGTAATGTCAGCTTCTTCGCCGATGAATAATTTGGCAACTGATGAATTAATGTTTATTAGTTGCTCGTTGGTCAACGGGGTGTCTGATTCAAGGGCAGCTTTCTCAGCGAGATTTGCAGCGAGTGTGGTTAGTGGGTTGACTTCAATAGTATGGGTGCTTTCTGCCGAGTCAAGCTTTGTCCAGGCAATGAGATCAGCGGTTAGGTCTTTTAATTCGCCAGTGCTTTCATCAATGTAATCCGCTTCATCGGAATTGTCTTTGATGATCAGTTTTACCTGATCGGGTAATTGAGTCAGGTTGACGGAATAATTACCATATTGGTCAATTTCGCTGGTTGTTAATACTGTGCCTTCAACCGTTGTTACAAGAAGGCTTAATCCATGTTCAGGAAAAACAGGGCCTAAAGTGACTTTGCCTTGAATGGTGGGTTGCTCTTGCGTATCGGAATCGGGTGATTCACTAGTCGATGGAGGAGTTGAATTTTTCTTCTCATCTTTTGACAGGTTTTCTACAATTTGCCAGCCGCCGAGTGCAGCAAGTACACCGCCAAGCCCGATCCATAAAATAGAATCACTAAATAAGCTTTTTGAGTCTTCAGGTTTTTCATCCTCTGCTGTTTTAGCGTTATTTTTTGTTCCCATCAAAAGCTGCGGATTATTGGTGATGGGCGTCTCTTCTAGTTGCGGATATGAAAGGGTCTCAATGGTAAATCCATCAGTGAATTTTGAGAAGGTCCATTCTTCATCGTTATCATCAAGGAAGGTAAGGGTGTTTAATTTGTCATTATCATAAATGAAAAAATTTATAATGGTTAACGGGTATTCCGGGTACTCTTTGCATTGTATCCATAAGTGGTCATGATCTTTTTGCAAAGTGACTTCACTGATCTTAAAAGGTCTTTTTGACTCGGGGTGAATTAATACTAGCTGCTTGCCTGAATTTTCAAGCGTTAATATATTCACTGATGGTGAAAGTTCAAAAGATTCTTTGTTGTTTAAGCTTTTTATTGTTGGATGGTTTTTCATTGTTAATGAAATTTTTTCGTAAATGTAATAAAAGTATAGGTTTCTGATTTTTGTTGTAAAGATTGGGTTTGTTTAAATATTTTTTGGAAGTAAATATTTTTTAATTATAAATAGCTTGTCAGTCTATAATTATTTTATGTTTGTTGGTTTTGTGCGGTGTGTTTTATATGTAAAAGCTAAGGAGTGGGTGAAAAGGCTGAGATTATGGATTATGGCGCTTTAGCAAAGAAAGAGCTCAGTGATGATGCGGGCTATGAGCGCGGGCTGTTAATTAAAGAAATATTGGTTCTTGGCTTTATGGTAATGGGAGTTTTTCTTCGAGAATGTGTCTGGCAGGAATGTGTTATTTCTCATGATAGCGAGTATGAATCTCAGATAGAAAAAAAATTAAACGAAAATAAAAATATGCCATTTTATGAATTGGTAAAAGAAAATCACAGATTGTTTCATGATTTAATAAAAAAATTAATTACAGAGTTACAGCAAACAAACCTTCCTCCCTACAAGAATGCAGCCTTTTTATTTGCCTGGTCATTTTTTTTGACCGTGCCACAGGCAGAGGTTGCTGCGCAAGATGACGCTGAGTTGCCGGAAGGGTTAAATAGCGCCTATTATGCGTTGGTGAGAGCAATAGAAGCGCGAGAAAAAAAGGATTTCGAAACAGCAGAAGCGCTCATTAAGATTTATATGAAGCATTACCCTAGAGATTTAGACGGTTATTTTGAGGCGGCAATCATTCATGAATGGCAGGAAAAACTCGATGAAGCCTTGGTGTTTTACGAAATCATTCTTGAAAGAAAACCAAAGCATCTTAATGCGTTGATTGGCAAGGCGCGAGTAACCCGATGGCAAGGCGGGATTGAAGAGGCACGCCTGCTTTACGCTCAGATTCTGAAGCTACGCCCAAATGCCCCTGATGCACTTTCGGGTCTGGGTATGTGTGAATTGATGGAAGACAACAGAGAGGCGGCATTCAAATATTTTAAACGCGTCATTAATATATTTCCCAACCATGCTGAAGCATTGATTGGTATTCAAATGGCAGGATACACGCCGGACGGACAATTGATTGAGCTTTATAACAATGATGACGCTTATGGCATTGATCATGAGGTTGTGCCTGATTTTCTCTCGCCTTATCTTGCTGAAGCGGAAGAGGCGCGTCAGAAAAAAGATTTTATCGCCGCAGAAAAAGCTATTCAGCAATTTTTAAAACTTTACCCTGATAGTATTCTAGGTTTTTTTGAATACGCCATTATCCTTGAATGGCAAGGCAAACTCAAAGAAGCGGCTGTGTATTATGATAAAATTATCAGCCAGGATGTTGAGCATATTGGGGCGATGCTTGGGCAGGCGCGTTTGCTTCGCTGGCAGGGTTATATTAAAGAATCAAAAAGAAAATATGAATTCATATTGAAACTTGATAAAGGCAATCTGGATGCGCTAACCGGTTTGGGGATGTGTGCCTTGGTTCAGAAAAACCGTTCGTTAGCTTTTTCGTACTTTGCCAAAGTGTTGGATGAAAACCCGCATCATGAAGAAGCGCTGCAAGGTCATCAGATGGCTGACCAATTGATCATTGGACAAATCTCAGCGTATTTACAGTGGCAGACAAATAACTTATCCGAAGGGCGACAGAGCTTAACGGGTATCAACTTCTGGCATCAGATGAATGCCTATTGGCGTATAGGTGGCCATGTTGCATCGTCCGAGTCGCAGTTTATGGTGGTCGAAGACCCTGCCGATACCTCCAATGACAAACTTAAACGTATATATGAACTTAATTCGAGCATCAAGCCCTCTAATAGTCATTTTTGGCTGGTCAGTGTCCAGCGGGATGAGTTTACGCAATCGACGACGGATTCCTTTCAAGTGAATACGGGCTTAGAAATAGTAGAAGGTCAGATGTTCGAAGTCTCTGCGCGATGGTTTTTGAATGATGAGGGACTAAAGAATACGCTTTATTCCATGAGTTATACCGTCCCTATTGAGCATTCAAGCTGGCGTGTTACCGGTCAGGTTTTTTACAATCACTCAGCGCTTGAGAATATTCAAGACAATCACTCGATGGTTGTTCAGGGGTTGTGGGAACCTGATGATGACCGTTTGTTTAGGGCGTCAGCGAGTACAAGTTATTACTTAAATGATCATCATTATGGCTTCTCGGTTTCGTGGAAAGACTTTTGGGGTCATCATTGGGGTTATGAACTCGGTTCAGGTTATCATGACAACCATGACCAATTGGATATTAAATCATCGCTGTTGTTTCGTTATTAATAAAGAGATAAAAAGCATAAACATATGATGCGGTAGCTCAGGATTTACCTTTCATTTTAACGTTAACTTCTCTTTTCAATTATCCTCATTCCATTTTTATCTTTGTGGTTTTTTTCGAACTGTGTGTGCGTAAAAGGTTAGATGCACACAAACATTCATAAAAGTTGATAGTGAAATCAGACGATGGCATGACTTAAGAGGATTAAAAAGTGTGGGTTAAAAAATGGGTAATGAAAAGAGGGAAGGTTGTAACAAGGAAAAGGAAACCCGGTTGAGTAAACAACTCAACCGGGTAGGAGATTTTAATGCTTAATTACTAGGGTTATCAGGGTCGGTGCAACCATCAAGGCTTTCTATCCATTGATAAATTAATTGACGACCTTCTTCATCCACTGTGCTTCGATAAGGGTGCATACTGTAGTCGTCGGTTCTAGATAATCGACGGTATATCATTGAATTTTCTGGATCGCCTGGGGTGATCAAGTTAATGTCAAATCGTCCAAGTTGAGTTCCTGCTGGTTTCTGATCACAAGCATTAGTGTTTTCAAGCGGGATATCCCAACGATAATCTGCAGGACCATAACCTCCGGCGCCGGGTTGGTGGCAACCTGAACAATTGCTGTGTAAAAAGGCTCGCGCTCTTCGGTTAAGCGAGGCATCTTTTTCATCCAGTCGTGGAAACCGGGTTAAGTCTGGAATTTCAGTCAAAATATCAAAGGTGAAAATATCCAGTTCGTTCAGTGTGTTTAACTGATCAGCCCAAGTATCAGAGCTATGATAATAAGCCCCGCCATTCATTTGATAGGTTTTTGTGCCAAGCGCTACGCCCGCTGCATTGGTATGGCAGTGCATACATCCGCCTCTATCGGGGAATGTCCAGTCAATGCCTTCAACTTCGACGGTTTTTTCATAATCTACCCGCGTGGCATCGGTTTGGTCTTCGTTCCATTCGTAAGACCAGGCTGACCAACCGGTCTTGCCATTTGCTGGATCGCCATCGGCATGTTTTGCCAAAAATCGGGTTTCTATCATGCGGCCATTCTTCTGGAAGGTTTTCATCAAGATGGAGCCAGCAGGGAATACCCAAGTGCCTGTCGGTGGATGAACGAAAATTTGCTCACCTTCAGGTAAAAAGAAATACCGCTTTTTATACATATTATCAGAGAAGAATGGCACGTTCACATCATAAGGGATGGCACCAGGGGCAGGTTGCAACGGATTATTTAGATCGACGCAGCCAGTATCTTTCAAGCTGACTGCCATTTGCTCGGTGGGTGTCTGTACCAGCTTATGAACCGTGCCAATAAACCAGTCAAGAACATATATTTCACCGTTATTATCTTCGACAAAGCGCGAGATATTCATGGGGGCACGAACTAGCCATTGATTTTCATGTGCCTCAGCGCTCGCATTGCTCGCGTTAATTGTCCAGATATGCCCCTGACAAAAATCACCATAAAGGTATTTGCCCGATAAGCTCGGTATCGCTGCACCTCGGTAAACAAATCCGCCTGTCACCGAGCAGCCTTTAGCGTGCTTGTAGCTATAGACTGGCAAGGTAGTGCCAGAAGTGTCGCAGGGCTGATCGTGATCGATAAAATCAAAGCCATTTTGTGTGCAATAGTTACCTTCCATAGCAGGCCAGCCGAAGTATCCACCTTTCTCAACTTTATTGATTTCCTCATAACTTAATAGGCCAACGTCACCCAGCCAGAGG
>CAKMZU010000125.1:6902-9494 GCA_929200485.1 uncultured Gammaproteobacteria bacterium
CTTTTACGTTGATATTGATGCGTAACACTTTGCCGTTTAATGAGGCAAGATCATTGGCCTCGGTGTTCGGCCATTCACCCCCGTCGCCAACGCCAATATAAAGGTAGCCATCTTTGCCGAAATTCAGTGTTCCACCATTGTGATCAGGTTTCACCTGTTCGAATTCCATAACCACGGTTTCAGAGTTGGCATCAATTAAGCGAAAGTCATCGGTTCTCATGGTAAAGCGGGAGAGCTTATGCTTGACTGTCATGTCTGCGCTGAGATTGTCAGTTGTTGAGTAAAAAATAAAGACTTCTTTTTTGGTAGGCCAGGAAGGATGAAACGCCATGCCGAGCAAACCCGACTCAAAGGTAAGATGGGTTTTGCTGGTTAAATCCAGTGCCACATCTCGATCAGTTGCTGCCTGATTATTGGCAAATACATAAATCATGCCTCCTTGGGTTAATTGATACCAGTAATTGCTTTCATTAGGCGGCATGAGCATGCCGATTAAAAAGGCAGCAGCGCCTTCCATCGGTTGCAGGCTTGGTAAAGTAGGGTAAACCTGTTCTAATGCTACGCCTTCCGTTTCAGATGGCTTGTCTGAAAAAGCCTGGCAGCTTAAGTTAACCGGTTTTGCTTGTAAGCCAACAGAAGACAAAGTAGGGTACTGTTCGTTACAAATATTTTTGGTGTGGTCCACTTCTTCAGGTTGGAGCAGGCCATCATTCGCCAGTGTATCGTCACCATTGCCATCATCAATGCCCGTCTGGATTTCAAAGCCGCCATAAGGGCAACCTTCGGAGTGTTTGGATTCAACCAGGTTAACCAATGCACCGTTAACGGTTGTGGGTTCTGCTGTGCCTTCAACGAAGGTCTTGCAGATATGGCTGACATTATCCACTTCTTCGTCCTGAAGCGTATTGTCGCGTGCGATAGTTTCATTACCGTCGCCATCATCAAGACCTGATTGCAGTTCAATGCCGCCGTATTCGCATTGCTCACCGGGCTCAACATCAACCGAGCGAATTAAGGTATTGATTCCATCTGTGCCTGTGTCGCTGTTTGGTGCGTTAAGACAAAAAGGAGTTTGGCTATCAATCTCTTCAGGCTCAAGGATGCCATTACCAGCAAGTTCAGTGGTGCCTGCGCCATCGTCAATGCCTGCCTCAATCACTGTGCCGCCAAATTGGCAGGTTGCACCCGGATCGATGCTTCGAGTACTGACAAGCGAGAGGGAAGAAGGGTCGACGGTTGGCGGTTCAACATTGCCACCGATCGGCGTTTCGTTTGATGGATTGTCCGTTTCTGCATTGTCTGTCGATGCCGGTGCTTCGCCATCTTTACAGCCTGCCAATATAAGTAGGGCGATTGAAAAAATAAATACGTATCCTTTCATAAATATTTTTCATTCCATTGTTGTGGTAAAAAATATCAGGTGATAGCTGATTATGGTGTTGTCCATGTGATGGTTATGGAATAAAACATGGGGTAATTGAAATAATTTTCAGAGGTATTCCATTTTGAATCTTTAGTGGGTGAGTTCATCAGCACTGCAGTTCAATCAATGTTTCAAAAATTTCCGCATTTTTATACCATCAATAAAGATTAGCATTGAATGATAAAATTAATGTAATAATTTCGTTTTTTTTTAATATTTAAATATTTTTTATTAACATAAATTTTAGTGAGATAAATTTTATCAAGAGAGGATTGTGATTTTATATATTTATAAGAATCATCAGGTTACGTTTTCTTCTGCCAAAGTCATTACATAAATTTAAGATAAGATTTCTTTAAAAAGAAGGATGCTCTAATAGACTTTAGATTATCGACAAATAATAAAAGCATTGGAAATTTCACTTGTGCCCTACAATATTTTAGTGGTTGATAAAAGCATTGAAAAAGCTTCTTTCGTTAAGGAGATGCTCATATCTGCAGAGCAAAAATTTGTTCATGCCATTGATTTAACAGAAGCCTATACCGAAATAAATCGAAATGAATTTGATGCTGTGATCATTAATCCAGTAATGCTGGAGAGTAAAGAAATACAAGCGTTGCTTAAACATGCAAAATCAAAGAATGCACGAATCGTCACCCTGGCTTTGCTGAATTATCCGCCAAAAACAAATGAGTTAAGCAGTATTTTATGTTATGCCGATGACTATATTGAGGCATTTTCCATGCCTGAATTAATAGCACAACGTATTCGTTTTCTTATCGAAAAATCTCAGGCGCAGGCAGCGCTGACAGTATTAGCTATTGGTGCACACCCTGATGATGTTGAGATCGGCTGTGGCGGTTCGCTGATCAAGCATAAGCAAAAAGGGAATAATATTAAAATATTAACTCTCACCTCTGGTAGCGTTGGCGGTGATGCAGATACACGTCAACTTGAAGCGGCCAAGTCAGCTGCCTTGTTAAATGCAGAACTGTTTTGGGGTGAGCTGCAAGATGCGAAAATTGCCTGTGATCGGAAAACTATTTCGGTGATTGAAGAGGTTATTAAGCAATGTCGTCCAGATATTATTTATACGCATTCGGGTTCTGATGGGCATCAGGACCACCGCAATACCCATTTAGCAACAATAACCGCTGCAAGACGTATAA
>CAKMZU010000126.1:0-1399 GCA_929200485.1 uncultured Gammaproteobacteria bacterium
CAATGGCCATGATAGAAGCATTTTTAGCCAGCCGTTCAAAAAAATAAAGAAATAAGAGCCGATGCTAAAACCGATTAGAAAATATCAAACCTTGATATTAGCATTGATAAGCTTCCTAAGTTTTATTTATGCATTATTGGTAGTGTTTGATGTGCCAGTCAATGAGGTTGTTTCACTTTTAGGGATGACTTTTTTGGGTTTTCTGTTTATTTTTGTATCAGCCGGTGCATTTTTTCTCATTTTTTTAGCGCTAAAAAAATGGGTTTTCAACAATAACTCATGCGATTAAATCTTAATAGAGCCTAGGCTATGTCCTCTGAACAAAAACAATATGACAAAAAGTTGGATGCCAAGGGGTTAATGTGCCCAGAGCCCATTATGTTGCTGCACAAATCCATGCGCGAGCTTGATTCTGGTGACATATTGTTAATGGAAGCCACAGATCCTTCTTCAGAGAGAGATGTGAAAAAGTTCTGCCAGTTTCTCTCACATGAGTTAATTGACTTTGAAACCACTGATTCTGCGTTAATTTTCTATATTAAGAAAAATTAAATTCTCATCATATTATTTGATTTAAAAAAACTTTACGCGAGCTTCCTTGTCTATTCCTAGCATTTTAGTATTTTAGGATAGAGATTTATGGGGATTTCAAAAAGAATAATGGTATTCATTTTTTTAGGTAGCGTGTATCAGTTTGCATCGGCTGTACCACCAGAAGATGCAGGTCGAATAATGGAGGGTAATATAGCGGAAGTATTTAAAACAATTCTTCAGAATGGCGGGAGTATAGATCATCTTTCACGCGGAATTGAGCAACTAAAACAAGCACAAATCGAATTTGCTCGAGAGCAGGCCAAAATGTATTCTGCCCAGGCGGAAGTCGTAAAGCATGAGTTTGACCCCGCAAAAGCTGCACATGAAAAACATATGGAGCGACTCAGGCATGAAAACAGACTAAAAGAAGAACAAGCAAAGCTTGAAATCCAGCAGCAGCTTCAAGAGATGGAAATTAATACACACGTACTAAAAAAGAAAGCTGAGATGGCAGATCCAGAGTTAGCGGCAGTTATCGAAGAAGATAAAGAACGCAACTTTGAAATACAAGAAGCTGAAGCTGAAGCTCGCGTAAAGGTTCATGAGGCAGATTTAAGATCCTCTCAAGCCGCACGACTTAAGAATACTTTGGAGGCCGATAAGTACAAAGAAGATGCGAAATGGAAATTCTTTGGTAATCCTAAAACCTTGGCGAAATATGGGGTTGCTATTACAAGTGTCGGTTCGCTTTTGTTGACAGCACGTTATGGTTTACCCATTTTTTGGGATTGGGTTAAGAAAAAACTCTTTAAACCAAGACTGGTGCTTGAAACATCGGTTGGCAAATCCGCAGGTGATTTTACAT
>CAKMZU010000126.1:1409-6117 GCA_929200485.1 uncultured Gammaproteobacteria bacterium
GAACTCATCGTGCCTGCAAAACTGAAAGAAGAATTTGTTCAGTTAGCGAAAACCACCAAAGAAGCAGATAAACTGGGGCTTGATTACCAGCATGTTCTATTTTACGGCCCACCGGGTACCGGTAAAACACACGCTGCAAAAATACTGGCAAGGTCTTCAGGCTTGGATTACGACATCATTGCTGGCTCTGCGTTTGATCAGTTTACAGAAAGTGAAGCGTTAAAAGAATTGGATAATATTTTTCTATGGGCTCGAAAAGGTAAAAAAGGTCGTTTAGTCTTTATTGATGAAGCAGACTCTTTATTAGCTACCCGGTCACCGGATAATCCACGTGCGACAAAAATGGTGAATATGTTCTTGTCGCAGTTACCTGAGGCACAAGACCCAGATATTATGTTTGTTTTGGCAACGAACCACCCAGAACGCCTCGATCCTGCTATTCGAAGCCGTATTTCTAATGCGTTGGAGTTTGATTTACCGGAGCGGGAGCAGATTGAAGAGCAGTTAGCGCTGCGATTTGAAACCGAGGTGATTTCAGAAGGGATGTCTGTCGATGAAAATATCAGGGATCGACTCGTCGTTTACGCTGATAATATGAAAGGTTTTTCTGGTCGTGACATTCTCTCTGCTGTTGTTCAAGCGCGAAATGCAGCCATTGCAACAGACAAAGAAACTATCGATCGAGAAATCTTTGATGTGGTTATTGAGCGAATGATTGAACGAAAAGAAACTGAGCGATTAATGGATACCCAAAGCAATCGTGATGCTTATTTTACGGGCAAAAAAGCCAGAGGAAGCCAGCCTGTCATAAAACCAGAACATGAGACTGTTGCAGCGCCAGCTGCTTAAACAGCTGATTTAAAATCAAAACATTTGTATCCAGGGTAGCCTGGATACAATCATCTATTGGCTCACCGGAACTGAATTCTCTTTAGATTGTCTTGTGTATTTTAATCTGGAGATTTTTTATGCCGCGAGTTCTCACAATATTTTTTTTGTTTCTTATTTCTAATGCCTTTGGCAGCCCAGGAAGTCTATTAAAAAAAATCCAAGAATACCTGGAAGTTACTAATCCATGCACTCTCAGTGTGTCGCTAAGTGCTGGTGACGTTATAAAATACGAGGGATGCGAGCCGGAAAACTGGGACGTTCTTGAGATAATAATGAAAAGGCATTATAGGTTCAAAGTTCAGGTAGGAATAATGAACGATAAAATACTGGCTAAACCATACCCTGAAAAAATAAACAATGAATGCTATGGGCAAGGTTGTTGTTATCAAGCTTATGGATATCACAATAGAGAATACGAAAATCTCTTTTTCTTTGAGGGGGGGCATTGTAAAGACTTCGATCAAACAAGGATGATAGATATCTCTGATCTTTTGTCTGCCGAAGCGTTTAGCAAAATTTTATTAGAGCTCAAGCATCGAAAAGCCCTTTGAGTGCTGCAAGGGCTTCAGGATCTTCTCGTTTAATCTGATTAGCAATGTTGTGTTGAAAGAAGTAACGGAAATCTGAATGTGCATTCACAGGGTAAAGATTTTCATCGTACATGAGTATTGGTGTGTCATTGATGTTGTCTTGATCAATGATCAAGCCTTCAATTCTGCCTGAGGCCTTCAGTTGCCAACAATTGATCTCTGACAGGGTCATTTGTTGTACGTTTTCATCCATTAAGACTGCATGAGTGCCAATACTGTCAGGGATTCGTTGAATGACAGTTTCATTGGGTTGTGAATCTTCTTCCATTTCAAAGTAAGCCAAGGCTGTTTCGAGTTCAACGATTTTATGCACCGGGGCTTCAAAGAAAATGCTGTCAATTTCCGGATCATAATAGCCTTCAAATCGACCGTTCAGAGGATCTTGAATATCATCGCAGGGTTTAACGCCGTCGAGCCATGGAACCATGCCGACAGCTTCACCACTCCAGCGTAGCCCCCAGCATAGCAGCTTCACCGCGAAGTATTTACCGGGGTTTTTTTGGTTGGAGTAAAGCATACAAAGCCCATCAATTTCGGGTGATAGGCGAATGATTCGCTCCTGTTGAAGGTCTTGGAATGGCTTGCCAGTGAAAAAGTCGATGACATTGGGTTCTTCATATTTTGCCATTTTAATTCCTCAATGATCTACGATCCGTTACAATTCGAGTATAGTCGGCAAATAGACCAAAAAGCCAGTTTTCATTTATTCCACTCACTGTATTTCTTTCATGTTTTATCCAGAGGATTTAATCAGAATTTTTAACCAATTATTTGCTGACACTGAGAATACTTGCCTTGTGCTCGGTGGAGATGAGCCCATTTATTTGCCAGCGAAATCTGCGCAAGAAGCCAATGAAATTCATTTTGCACATGGTTTCTTTGCCAGTGCATTGCATGAGGTTGCTCACTGGTGTATTGCTGGGGTTGAGCGTCGCAAACAGACTGACTATGGTTATTGGTATGAGCCCAGTAGTCGCAATGTTGATACTCAATTGGCCTTTGCTCAGGTAGAAGCAAAACCGCAAGCCATTGAATGGATATTCCATCAGGCTTGTGGGCATGGCTTTGTGGTCAGTCTCGATAATATTGCACTGGAAGATTGTGATATGACAGCGTTTAAATCCGCTATTATTCATGAGGCTAGGCGATATCAATCCAGTGGCTTGCCTGAGCGGGCTGAGGCATACAGGGACGCGTTAGCTGAATTTTACGGGACGCAGGAACTCCTGATAGATTATTGTTTCGACTTGAAAGAGGTCTAAATGAAAAAGCGAGTCTTGGCGGATGAAAATATACCTTGTTTAGACTGGTTAACGGCCGAAGGTTTCGATGTCCATAAAAAAAATGGCAGAGAGATAACTGCAGCAGATCTGGATTCTATTGATATATTGCTGGTTCGCTCGGTGACCCGTGTGGATTCAACATTGTTGGAAAATGCTCAGGTGGCATTTGTTGGTTCCTGCACCATAGGAACAGATCATATTGATTTGGCAATGCTCAAATCAAAAGGAATTCCTTTTGCGAATGCCCCCGGATGTAACGCAAATGCTGTGGTTGATTATGTATTAACGTCAATGCTGACACAGTTTGATTTGCATCAGTTGCGAACTAAACGCGTGGGTATTGTGGGGTCAGGGCAAGTAGGCAGTCGTTTAAATCATCGACTGAGTCAAATAGGTATAAAAACCTGTGTTTTTGATCCTTATGTTGATACGGCGATTGATACATTTAACGATGTACTTGAATCCGATGTGGTTAGCCTCCATGTGCCTTTAACCCATCATGATGATTACCCTACGCATCATTTGATTGATGATTCAGCGTTGAATCTTATGAAAGACGATGCCATGCTGATTAATACCAGTCGGGGCAATGTGATTGATGAGGATGCATTAAAGCGAATACTCAATGAAAAAACGATGCGTGTGGTGTTAGATGTATTTGACGGTGAACCATTGCCAGATAGTGAATTGCTCTCCAAGTTGACCTTAAAAACCCCACATATTGCAGGTTACAGTGTTCAAGGCAAAATCCGAGGCAGTTTGCAGGTGTTTGAATCCCTTTATCACTGCTTGGACAAACCGTTTAAGATACCTTCTTTTCTCGAAGAGACACAATCGGTGATGCCTGAATACCCTTTACCTGAATTGCTAGATGAAGTGTTCGATATTCGTGGATTAAGCAAAGATTTTTATACGGCTTTTGTCTCTCAGTTTTCAAGTGAAGAAAAGTCGGCATGCTTTGATCGATTTCGAAAATTATCGGCAACACGCAATGAATGGGGAAGCATACGTATCCAATGCCAACATGAAAAGCAGCAGGCTTTGTTGCATCAATTAGGTTTTTTATGTCCAAATTAACATTAACCTTGGGGTTGGTTGTTAACCCGTATGCAGGTATTGGTGGTCAAACCGCCTTTAAAGGTAGTGATGGAGAGGCGATTAGGCGTGAAGCGCTAGCATTAAATTCAACGTTATATGCCCCGAGCAGAGTGAATGCGTTTATTGAGCAATTAGTGGGCATCAAAGAGCAAATCCATTGGGTAACAGCCAGTGGAAAAATGGGGCTTGATTATCTGGATAACCATCAAGCAGAGGTTGTCTATGATGCCCCAGAGCCTAGTCAACCCTGCGACACTCAAGTCGCTGTTAGAAAAATTTGCAAAAAAAAAATTGATTTGCTGGTTTTTGCTGGCGGCGATGGCACGGCCAGGGATATTGTTGATGTGATTGATCCTGACTGTCCTGTCTTAGGATTGCCGTCAGGAGTGAAAATGCAGTCTGGGGTATTTGCTTTATCGCCTCAGGTGGCGGCTGAATTGGTTAAAGGGTTGTTGTCTGTTGAATTGGTTCGCTCTGAACCGCAGGATGTTAGAGATATTGATGAAGCCGCCTTGCGGAAAAATAAAGTGCAATCACGTTGGTATGGCACAATGCAAGTGCCTGCAGCCCCTGAATATCTGCAACATTTAAAATCTGGTGGCGTAGAAAATGATGAATTGGTCATTGATGAAATAGCTGATGAAATTGCCCAAGTGGTCGAAGACAATGCGCTAGTGATTATGGGACCCGGTCGAACCACGCACTATTTTATGGAAAAGCAAGGGTTTAAAAATACCCTGGTGGGGTTTGATGCCATCGCAGATGGGGAAGTGGTCAAGAATGACTTGAATGCAAAGGAGTTATTGTCATTAAAGAAACAATATCCGGATTTGAAAGTCATACTTT
>CAKMZU010000126.1:6127-7351 GCA_929200485.1 uncultured Gammaproteobacteria bacterium
CAACAGGCAATCAAGGATTTCTCATTGGCAGAGGTAATCAACAATTAACGCCAGAATTTTTATCTGATCTAAAAAAATCTCAACTCTGTATCGTTGCCACTCGCTCAAAACTTCAAGGGTTGAACAAACGCCCATTGTTGCTCGATACCAATAGCCTTGAATTAGATCAGGCCATGTCAGGTTTGTACCCTGTGATGACAGGTTACAAAGATTATGTGTATTATCCTGTAAATTATCAGTATGTGTAACCTTATGTTGGATATCGATTTTTCTGAGCTTGAGGAAAAGATAACGTGTTTTTTTGAAGAGCCGACTAAAGACAGTGCTCGAATTTTTCATGGGCGCGGTGGTTGTTTTGAGCAATTGGAATGGCTAACGGTTGACTGGTTTAATCCCGTTGTTTGGGTGGTTATTTATAAGCCAATTGAAGCTGAGCAACTGCTGGCATTGAAAAGCCTATTGGTTGAACTTGGTGAAAGCCATCCGTCCATTGAAAATATCTTAATTCAGCAACGTTTAAGGCCGGATCCTGTTATTGAGAGTGTTTATGGCGATGCACCTAATTCGACAAATGCTATTGAATCCGGTTGCCAGTTTAAGCTGAATTTAACTAAAAACCAAAATACAGGATTCTTTTTAGATACCCAGCCTGCGAGAGTCTGGGTTAAGGAAAATAGCGCAAACAAAAGGGTGTTGAATCTCTTTGCTTATACCTGTGCTTTTTCCGTTATGGCATTAAAAGGTGACGCATTGACTGTCGTGAACATGGATATGATGAAATCAGCCATTGCGACAGGCAAGGAAAATCATGCATTGAATGGCGTTCTAAGCGAAAAGTCGGTTTTTTATTCTCATGAAATCTTTCGCTCCTTAGGTAAAGTCAAACGCCATGCTCCCTATGATTTAGTGATTGTTGATCCGCCGAGTTTCCAAAAAGGGGCGTTTGATGTGAAAAAAGATTACACAAAGCTGCTTAAAAAATTAACCCCATTGTTGAGCGATGATGCCAGGTTGCTGTTGTGTTTAAATGCGCCTTATATTGATTGTGCGTCATTTAAAATGCTTGTGTCAGAATCGTTGCCTGGCTGTAAATTTATCGACAGAATTCAACCTCGAAAAGACTACTGCGAAGTTGATATTGAAGCTGGCGTTAAGATGTTAATTTTTGAGAAATCACGTTAGCTATTATAATTATCAACGCGTTCCAGAGTTTTCTTCTATATT
>CAKMZU010000126.1:7361-9471 GCA_929200485.1 uncultured Gammaproteobacteria bacterium
CCGATAGTCCTACTGTCTCCACGCCTGATGCGCCAGCCGACGATGGAGAAAGAGGCGGCAGCCCAACAGGTAGTGGCTCAACGGGCGGCACCAATAGTGAGATTAAACCGGATCCCGTAAGCCAAACGATTTTCTATCAAGTCTCCGGCGATATTCAAGGTCAACCATTGCCTATTCAGCTGAGATATAAGGACAAGATTCAATCTGCGGAAAATGTATTCAGTTATAGCTTTTCTGTTGAATCTGGGGAACTGTTCTCCTTGCTAGTCATTAATGATCGTACTGAACAAGTTTGCGTGGTCAAGAAAAATAACTTTGTTGTGAATAGTGATGTCACTGACGCTCACATAGAGTGCACAGTGAAAGATGAATATCTCCTATCCTTAAAAGGCAATGTCTCAGGATTAGAGAGCAAGATAGCTATTCGTATTGGCGATAAATGGATTGAAGTGACGGAAGATGGAGAGTTTGATTATCAGGTGATTAATGGCATTGAATATGAAGTGACTATTAATGAATCATCAGAAAGCCAAACCTGCACAGGTAATTTAACCAGATTTACAGCAGCTCAATCTTCGCAGTTGCAGATCACTTGTCAGGATGTTAACGCGACAAATCCATAGGAGAGATATGCTTTTACTGGTCAGTGATTTCTACATAGTTTTTTTTGAAGACATAAGGTAGGAACCTCGGCCTTGAGTTAAAGACTCAAGGTCGAGGTGTAGAGACAGGTTTCTCAGCATACGGCAAGGCTTGCCAGTCCAGCTGCGTGAACGAACGGTGTCTTCTTCTAATGCATCAATGTATGGTTGCTTTTTTTTGTCATTTAGAAACTACAACTGGCTCTTCTCGTTCCCCTCAAAGAGGGAAAAAGGTCTTTTGGGGGTGTTAATCTCTCAGAGAGTGGTTCGGGATACGCCCAACGATCGACTTCAATGCATGCTTTGAAAGTATCTCCACCATAAAGATGATATACTCGTGGGTAGAGCAGATCTTTCCCGAAATATTCTTTTTTATATTTGTTACCGTTTTTAGTAGGCAGTGCCTTACCATCTGGAGACTTGTCATCGGGTAATGGTATATTTTTAAATTCGGCTTTCCAAACCGCAATCCGCCGCCGGAGTAAACTGTCTATATCTTCTTCGGTCTTATCGTATGCAATATGCTGCTTCCGGAGGAAACTTTCTATACCTTCTTCGATCTTTTCGTATTCAATACCCCGGTTCCGGAGGAAACTTTCTATATCTACTTCGATCTTTGAGTGATACGACGCATCAATACCCCCCAATAATTCCGCGAGCTTATTAAAATCTTCAAATAATCCCACGAGCTTATCTGAATCGTATGATTCAGGGTTCAATTCATAGTTCAATTTATATAATGATTCAATTTCGGGGGATACAGGTGGTTTAATGTTGAGGGATACAGGTGGTTTAATGTTGAGGGATACAAATGGTTTAATTTTGAGGAATATTGGTAGTGCTTGTATTTTACTCCATCTAATTTTTCTTAGCTCCCGCTCGCGTTCTTTTTTCACTCGTTCTCGGGATTCTGATTCTACAAATAATAGGCTATCACAATCTACATTGGTACCTGGTACTACATGTAATATATGTGCCTGTTCGCCTTCTTCTTTCACTCGTTTTGGGGATTCTGTTGCTTCAATGCTGCCACAATCTATAAAGGCATGTGCCCCTTTGGGTTTTCTTTTCACTCGTTCTGCTTTTCTTTTCACTCGTTCTGCTTCTGCATCTGGTCGTGAGTCGTCGTCACCATCCATCATCGGATATGCCTCAAAACAAAATAAAGACAAGATCAATATGGATAAAGTTGGGAAATAAATTTTCATAGGTATTTTAATATCTCAAAATAGGGTGGGTTTTCTGGGGCTACTGCTATTTACGTCTTGCATCAATTTGATGCCTCGTTATTTTGAGTTTAAGAGTGGACTTGGCGTTAAAAGTTCATTGAGTGTAAAAAATTTCGAAAAAATATTTAATCTCACAGTGTTTGAGCAGTTAAAGGACAATGCTGCTATCAGTGATGTTCAAATGTATCTCAGAAGAATCTGAACTTTTTATATTTTTAAATTTATTGAAGAATAGGATAA
>CAKMZU010000127.1 GCA_929200485.1 uncultured Gammaproteobacteria bacterium
ACAGAAAAATCTGTGACTGCTGAACCAGACAAATGCTGTGAAACGAAGTACTAGTTTTTTGCGGTGAAGTTCTCTAGTGGGATGATATAAATCTATTGGTCTTGTTCTGCTTGGTGTGAAACTATCGATAGCTAGAATACCGATTATTTCTGGGCGGTTGAGGTGTCTATATTTTCTCCTGTAATCACAAGGTCAGTGTTTTTATTTTGCGTATCTATAAATTTGCTTTGCTGTAGCTTTTCTCTAGGTGCTTTGATTGTTTTTTGAGGGGAGTTGTTCGCATTTGTCACTATTTGGATCTACTGTGTGTGCGTTGAAAAGGTTTATAAGTCCCTCTTTTTCAGCATTATCTTCTGTTTGCCCGTCTTTTGTGTCATCTGCTTTTGTTTTCGGGATGGTAATTGGTTTTGAATGTTTGGGGTCGTTAGGTTTAGCTACATATGTCCCTTCTCCGGTTTTTGCCTTTTCTGTCAGCCGTTCGTAGACTTGAGTGCCCTTGGGTTCATTCTCTTCATTAAATGTATCATAGTTGTTGTCTTTTGCGCAGCATAGACAGCAGTAGCCTAAAATGCGTGAGAATATGTTGTTTAGCCTCCCTGCGTGGGTCGGATTGATAGAAGTCAAAGTGAAAAGTAATGCTAATACTGCGGGTAATGATTTTTTGGTGGGCATAAGCAGGCTGTGAATGATTTGAAAAAGAAGTATTGATATAGGATTCCTCGGAAGTTGATTGTATGACTATAAATGGAGTAATAAGTTTAATAGGATGTCAGTAAAAATCAGGCATAAAAAAACAGGCTTTAAGCCTGTTTTTTTATCTTTTGATACACTCAGAATGAGTGGATAAGGGTAGTTTACGCCATTGCTGCAACTTTTTTGTTAAGTCGGCTTTTAAGTCGGGCAGCTTTGTTCTTGTGGATGATGCCTTTGTTAACCATGCTGTCAATGACGGGAACAGCAACTTTGTAAGATTCAGCTGCTTGTTCTTTTTGGTTGGCTTCAACGGCGGCGATCACTTTTTTGATGTAAGTGCGAACCATTGAGCGCTGACTTGCATTTTTTATACGCGCCTTTTCAGCCTGACGAGCACGTTTTTTTGCTTGTGGAGAGTTGGCCACGATAATGCCTCTTTACAGTTTTAAAGACAGTTAAGTCTTTTTGTTTCAGAATAAAATTGAGGGCGAAATTTTCCAGATTTTCATCCAGGTTGTCAAGAAGATTTTAGGGGATGGCGCCAATTAAATGTTAAGCAGCAACAGAAGATTAAAATCAATTGAGGTTTCCTTAATCTAGCTGAAATTGTCGATAAAAATAAAGCTCCATGTAATAGCAACCAATATCAAGCTTAAGAAAACGGCTGCTGAGCCAATATCTTTCGCTTGGCCGGATAAAGGGTGCCTTTCATCACTTATGCGATCAACAACGGCTTCAATAGCGGAATTGACCAGTTCCATAAGGACGACGATAAAACAAACAGCAATCAGCAACGCGCGTTCAAGGCCCGTTTCTCCGACCCAGAATGCCAGAGGCGTCATGATGATCATAGCGCAAGCTTCTTGCCGAAAAGCCGCTTCATTAACCCAGGCGGCTTTAAGCCCCTTAATGGAATAACCCGTTGCTGCTTTGATGCGGGCAAAGCCGGTTTTTTGGGGTTTATTCATGGTGCCTACTTATTTATTCGTTGTGTTTAATTAGACTTATTGTTAGTTTTGCTTTCCGCAAATTTAAGCAGAACATAAAGATACCTCCTATGCAAAGCTTTACTGTCATCATAGCGGAAATTGATACCTTGGTTGGCGACATTGATGGGAATACCCAAAAAATTATCGATTCAGCGATTGATGCGGAGTCTCAGGGGGCTGATTTAGTGCTCTTTCCTGAGCTCACTTTAACGGGTTATCCACCGGAAGATCTTCTATTAAGGGAGAGCTTAAAGCCTCGAATCGATGATGGGATGACATTGTTGAAGCAGGCGAATTTTAAATCAAAAAGTGCCTGGGTGGTTGGATTGCCGTTATCTACGGTTAGTGGAAAGCTTTTTAACAGTGCGCAAGTCCTTTATCAGGGTGAAATTCTTGCGACTTACCATAAGCAGAAATTGCCCAGCTATCAGGTGTTTGATGAACATCGTTATTTTGAGGCGGGGAGTGAGGCGGTTGCCTTTTCATTGAAAGAAATGCGATTTGCCTTAACTATCTGTGAGGATGTTTGGCATGAATCGCCAATTCAAGAAGCTGCGAAACTGGGTGTGGATTGTATTTTAAATTTAAACGCCTCGCCTTTTCATCAGGGTAAGCAACAAGAACGGCTTGAGTTGTTAAGTTCTCATATCGAGAATTGTCAGATTCCTATTGTTTATGCTAATGCGGTGGGTGGTCAGGATGAGTTGGTATTTGATGGGGGTTCAATGGCGCTGGACGCCAATCAAAATTTGAAAGTCCAAGCCCCTTTTTTTAAAGAAGCCTTGGTGTCTGTTGGGTTTTCATTGCGAGAAGGTCAATGGTTGATGCAAGATGGTGAGGTTTCACCTGCGCAGGCGCCATTGGAGGAGCTCTGGCAGGCACTGGTGCTGGGTGTAAAAGATTATGTGCATAAAAACGGTTTCAAAGGGGCGTTGCTAGGGCTTTCAGGGGGCATTGATTCAGCATTGACCCTTGCACTCGCGGTGGAAGCCTTAGGCGCTGAAAATGTGATGGCTGTGATGATGCCATTTCGTTACACGTCACAAATGAGTGTGGAAGATGCCGGGATTCAGGCTGAAAGGCTAGGTGTTCAGTACGATACCATTGCGATAGAGCCTATGTATGATGCCTTTATGTCATCCTTGTCTGGGCAATTTGCAGGCACAGAAAAAGATACCACCGAAGAAAATATTCAAGCACGAACGCGCGGCGTGCTTTTGATGTCACTGAGCAATAAAAAAGGTTATTTGCTGATAACAACAGGAAATAAATCAGAAATTTCTGTGGGTTATTGCACTCTTTATGGCGATATGGCTGGTGGTTTTAATGTCATTAAAAACGTACCGAAAACCACCGTTTTTGCGTTGGCGCGTTCAATTAATGAGAAAGCGAAAAAAAATGGCGAGCCACCAGTCATTCCCGAGCGTGTGATAGAGCGGCCACCGTCAGCCGAACTGTCGCCCGATCAAAAAGATGAAGACTCCCTTCCACTCTATGACGTGCTTGATGAAATTTTGTATCGATATATTGAGTGCGATGAAAGTGCGCATACTATTATTGCCGCAGGTTTCAACGAAGATGAGGTTAACCGGGTTATTCGATTAGTTGATCTTAATGAATACAAAAGAAGACAGGCTGCGATTGGTGTCAGAATTTCGCAAAGAGATTTCGGTCGGGATAGGCGTTATCCGATCACTAATGGCTGGAGGATAGGGAAATAACGTATTTTCTGGTATTTACAAAATCTGAGTAGTGTTTTTACTTATATGATTCTCAGTTAACGTCTGCAGACAAATCTCATGGCTTTCTTGGGTTTTGTCCGCAGTTGAGCGCTACTTCGTAAGCTTTTGGATTAGAGCTTCGTGTGGAGGTTATCTTGATTTAACGGGTGAGCGTAATCCATTCGTTCCTTCTGCGGCCGCTTTGATTTCTGATGCCTGAAGAGTATATTTGGGGTTAAATGAACCGTCTTTTTTAAGCGCTAAATGTTCGGGATAGTTTTGCTTTAATACCCGTAGTGTGTCATTGGCTAATCTATCCATGCCCATCATTTGATAGCCTTGAATCATGACGGCTAGAGCGTCACCAACAGCTGTGGACCGTTGGAAGTGTTCCACTACATAGCTGCCACGATTAACGGCGGCTGTGTATGCACCGCGTCTTAAATAAAAGTCGGCAATATGCACTTCATGACGCGCAAGAATGTTTCTTAAATAGATCATACGTCCTCTAGCATCGGCAGCAAACCGGCTATCAGGGTATTTATTTAATAGTTCTGCAAAGTTGTTGAATGACTCTTTGGCGGCGCTAGGGTCGCGCTCACTCATATCCAGGTTGAAGAAACGATCGAAGATGGAGCGGTTGGCGTCAAAGGCAGCTAATCCTCGGTAATAATAGGCATAATCAGATTCCGGGTGGTTGACATGAAGGCGGATAAAGCGGTCAGCAGAAACAATGGCTGCTTCGTATTCGGACGCTTTATACTGCGCTAAAATAAGTTCCAGCTGTGCATTTTCAGCGTATTGCCCAAATGGAAACCGATTTTCAAGCATTTGGTAAGCTTCAATCGCTTGTGTGAATTTATGGTCAGCCATGTAACTGCGTGCTTTTTGGTAGAGTCTATCTTCGCTCATAAACTCCATTTGATTTTGTTTGTTTGTTGCACAGCCAACAAACAGGACGCAGGACAATAAACTGACGAGAAGCCAAAAACGGGATAAAATCATAAAAACAAAGATAAATTTCATTGGAAAACACCGCATTTAATCATAAACTCCGCCCGAACCCAACCGTCAAGCGAACCGATGTCTGATCCAGAACACATTTTTTTAACCGCAATCGTCAATCCTCATCAAACCAATACGCGATTTGATCAAGTATTGGCTGAGTTAATGCCAGAATACTCTCGAGCGAAGTTGCAAAGCTGGATAAAGTCAGGGCAAATTCGCCTGGATGATCGAGTCGTCAAACCTAAAGAAAAAGTCCTTGAAGGGCAGCAGATTGTTGTCGATGTGACGGTTGAAGCCGTGGTTGGCTACGAAAAGGCTGAGGCGGTAAATTTTGAAGTAGTCTATGAAGATGACAGCCTTATTGTTGTCAATAAACCGGCGGGTCTTGTCGTTCACCCAGCCGCAGGCAACTACAATAATACCCTCTTAAATGGGTTGTTGTATCGTTATCCTGAGCTTTCAAATGTGCCGCGAGCGGGCATTGTACATCGACTGGACAAAGATACCACAGGCTTGATGGTCGTTGCTCGAACCCTGCCTGCCCATGCAGATCTTGTTGCGCAACTTCAGGAACGCACAGTCTCAAGGCACTATCATGCGTTGGTACATGGGGTGATGACAGCGGGTAATACCATCGAAAGCTTAATTGGTCGGCACCCTAAAAACCGTCAAAAGCAGGCAGTACTAGCGGTCGGAGGCAAAGAAGCCATTACTCATTATCGAGTGGAGGAGCGATATTCGCATCATACGTTAATTCGCTGTGAACTTGAAACTGGTCGAACGCATCAAATTCGGGTGCATATGGCGCATGCAGGGTATCCATTGGTCGGTGACCCTCTTTATGGTGGTCGGCCTAAAATTCCCAAAGGTGCGAGTCAATCGTTGATCCACGCCTTGCAGACTTTTGGTCGGCAAGCGCTTCATGCTTTTCGCTTGGGGCTGGTGCATCCTGAATCGGGTGATTACTGTGAATGGGAAATTCCAGATGCACCTGATATGGTTGAGTTAATCAGACAGTTAAAAATAGAGTCGCTATAAATGATTGAGTATTTGTCACTGGTTGATGGTGTTGTTGCAGGATTTACTGATCGACTCGGAGGCCGAAGCCTTGGTCAATATGAAGCTTTCAATCTGTCGTATGATGTGGGCGACAATGCTGAAAATGTCACTGAAAACCGAGAAGCGTTATTTGCCAGTTTGGATTCTGATTTACGCTGGAGCTGGTTGAAACAGGTACATGGAACGCAGGTATTATCCTTGTCAGATGAGGCTGATTTAACCAAAGATGAATTAATTGCGGATGCTTCATTTACACTTCAATCTGGACTGGTTTGTTCGGTTATGACGGCTGATTGTTTGCCTGTATTAATCACCGATAGAAATGCACAGTTTGTCGCGGCAGTCCATGCGGGTTGGCGATCATTGGCCGGAGGGATATTATTCAGCACGCTGCATGCAGTTGAAAAAGCATTACTGGCTGAAGGTAAAGAATACGATTGCACGGATGTTGTCGCTTATCTTGGGCCCTGTATCTCAAAAAGGGCTTTTGAGGTCGGCAGTGAAGTAATGGATGAGTTTCTTAAAATCGAGCCGGAAAAAAGTCAAAAAGCCTTCGAGTTGCAATCTGGCGGAAAGTATTTAGCTGACCTTGTATTGCTGGCTCGAAACCATCTTGAGCAGATGGGGGTTTCAGCTATTTCGGATTCGGGGTTATGCACCTTTGAAGACGCCGGTAGGTTTTTTTCCTACCGAAGAGATGGTGAAACCGGCCGGATGGCCAGCTTCATTTATAAAATATGAATTAATGACCCAGTAAACCTTTCTTAAGCCCCTTGTCAGCAGGTTTGTCACCTAGCCAAATGCTAAATAGTGCTTGCTTGAAGGCCATGCCGTCAATCGTTTCAATTTGTTTTCCATTTTTAAAGACTAGCGTTTTCATGCTGGCTGCATCCCAATAGAACTTAAATTCATTGCCTTTTTTGATTTTTCCATCAAAGGCTTTCATAAAGCGATTGATTTCATTTTGGATAGGCTGTGTGTTGCCATTAGTGGCATTTCTAAATCCGTCGTTGACGGCATCTCTCATTTTCTTGTTCGTAATTTTATTTGAAATAATGTTCAGTACGATCAGCTGGGGTTGCTCGGAATGGATAATGGCTGCAGCATCATGCGATTTTTCAGTCAGGTACAATTTGCCAACATAGAGGTCAAAAAACCATTTTTCACGTACTCCGTAACCATTGAGCTCTAACGTTGTTCCATTCATGGTGACGGATGAATCAATGGAGACACCTTTATATTTGCCTGCCTGGGAGGGCATGGCAAACGTGAATAAAAGCGATAGAAAAACCAGAGGGTATGTGAGTGACTGCATTTTGACTCCTATTTCGCTAAGAAGAGAAATTAAGTTGGGCGTTTATTTGTCCAAAAGTACAGCAATCCAGTGGTGGTCTTTACTGTTATCCATCGCAATCTTTACGACCATGGTAAGTGGAATGGATAGTAGCATGCCCACAGGCCCTAATAGCCACCCCCAGAATACCAAGGATGTAAAAACCACAAAGGCAGACATCCCAAGGGTTTGTCCCATTACTTTCGGTTCAATCAAGTTACCAAAGACGGTGTTAATAATAATATAGCTTATAGCAACCCCGAAGGCGGCACCTAAACCGATTTGTACAAGTGCCAGCAGCATTGGTGGGATTGCAGCTAATATTGACCCGATGTTAGGGATGAAGTTCAGCAGAAAAGCCAAAAGTCCCCAGAGGATAGGATAGTCAACGCCGATCAACCACAGGCAAAGCCAAGCAGACAGACCTGTGCCAAGGCTAACTAATGTTTTGATAATTAAGTATTTTTTAACTGAATCACTGAATTGTTGAAATTTTTTAATGGATTGTGTCTCTGCGCCAAAGGCTTCTCGTGCTTTTTCTGGCAATGAGGAGGCTTCCATTAATATGAATACAACAAAGAAGACAATTAAGAAGGTATTGGTCAGTGCGCTGCTTAGACCTGAGAATACGGAGCCAATCATTGTTATGGCTTTTTTGGGATCTAAAAAGTGGTTTATCGCGGGTATGTCCACGGGGATGCCGTAGCTGTTGATTTTTGAAAGCAAACCGAGTTGCAGATTTTGAAGTTTTTCGCTGTACGTTGGAACATCCTGGTAAAACTGCCCTATGCTTTCAGCGATCAAAGAGCCAAGAGAAATGGCTAAGAACAGGAAAAACCCCATCACTAGCAATATGGAAATGCTTGTAGGTACTTTATACCGTTTAAGAGAGATAAGTATTGGTGCTGAAATGATGGCGATAAACATAGCAAGAAGAAAGGGGACAATCACAGGCGCGGCAACTTTCATACCTGCCAATATGATGACAATGGCGGCCAGATAAATGACGGTCTGGCTTTTTTGCTCGGACGTTTTCACAATAGCTCCCTTAATTGCGTGTATTAGTTACGCACATTCATTTTTGACCATTTAATCAAAACCAATCCTTAAACGCTATGAAAATCCTAGGTGTTAGTATTAAGTCGGAGGGATCTGTTGCCTGACTTGGTACCAAACGTATCGTAATGATAGATAGGCTACCTTTTTCTCCGATGCGTTATTGAACAGGGTAATGCACTGCTATCGACTGGTCTGGATAAATTTTTTAGGTTTGTACTTGCCTTAGTAAAAAAAATCAGTAATATACGCGCCAGATTTGAGGGCCGTTAGCTCAGTTGGTAGAGCAGTTGGCTTTTAACCAATTGGTCGCTGGTTCGAATCCAGCACGGCCCACCACCCTCCTTAATCTATTCGTATTCCTCTTTAGCATTTGTTAATTTTTTTATTCAAGCATATTCTCTTGGTTGGTTTTGTCTGTGGTTGAAATCACTGTTTAGCATTCCAAAAAGGATGAAACCTTGATGAGTGCTTGGATATGTAAGTGTCTGTGATAGAATACGGCTCATTTTCAAGTTTGTATTTTGCTATCGCTAATGGTGTGTTTCTTTTTGCTGGGCAGCTGACCTTGGTTAAGATTGTTCGGGTAATATATGTCGGTGCTTTAGTGATTTTTGTAACGTTTTCCTAAGGAATTATCATGGATATTCATCCATCGGCCGTGATTGAAGAAGGGGCGGTGATTGGCGAAGGGTGTCAAATTGGCCCTTTTTGCTACGTTGGCGCAGAGGTTGTTTTAGGTAAAAACAATATTTTGCATTCACATGTCGTTCTTGATGGTCGATGTGAAATTGGTGATGAGAATGCTTTCTTCTCTTTTGCGTGTATAGGCAAAAATACCCAGGATCAAAAATATACCGGTGGCTCGCCTGGCGTTAAAATTGGTTCAAGAAATGCCTTTCGAGAGTATGCAACGATGCATTGTGCGACTTATGATAATGACAATACCGTAATCGGCGATGATTGTTTGATTCAGGCTTATTGTCATGTGGCACATGATTGCCAGTTGGGAAATCATGTTATTTTAAGCAGTGGTGCAAAACTTTCTGGTCACGTTGAAATGGGCGATCATTCCATTATTAGTGGTATGACAGGGGTTATTCAATTTGTCAAAGTCGGTGAGTTCGCTTTTGTCGGAGGGTATGCCAAGTTAACCTCAGATATTCCACCTTATTGTTTGGCTGACGGTATTCCTGCAAAAGTTGTTACTATTAATAAAGTAGGCTTGGAAAGAAAAGGCTACAGTAAATCCGAGATTAAACAGATTTATCGCGCATATAGATTAATGTTTAAAAGTGATTTGGTTTTGCCGGAAATTAAAAATGGATTGGCGCAAATGGATAATGCTTTCGCTAGTCGCTTATTGGAATTTATTGAGAACTCTGATAAAGGCATTCTTTTAAAATAAATCAACGGCGGTTTCTTCTCGTACAATCAGAAGATTGTCGAGTATTTTAATCCTACCTCAAGTGTCTTATGCCAAGTAGGAAAGTAGGTGATCTATTTTTCTTTTCTGGCAGTGTATATAGATCTAATTTAGATGATTTGCTCATTCTAGGAGGGTGTCCGAGAACAGACTGTTCGGCCTAAATTCCAGATAAGCGGCTAA
>CAKMZU010000128.1:0-2798 GCA_929200485.1 uncultured Gammaproteobacteria bacterium
GGCCAAGGAGAGCCTGATTAAACTGATAAGGTATATTTTATTGCTAGGGGACTTTAGTAGCCTACAATCTTAAAATCATCCGTCGCAATCCAAATCACAGAAGTATTTACCACTTTTCGTTTTGGCTGGAAGCTAGTAACGATATTGGTGCGTTTAAGCAAGGGCTTTATCGGATCACCGATGGATTCAGAGGATTTTCGCCGCATAATAATGGTTTTACCCACCGTTTTATCTTTGAATTATTTTAACTCAGCAGGGATATGCCAAGGCAGCTGATTATTTTTTCCAATCACTTCATTATCCGATGCAGCTAAAATCATGGCGATCTTCATTGAACTTCCACTAGTAAACAATTCAGAAACCCACAAGCATAATCAGATTGCAAGCCGACCTCAATAAAATATTAGCTTATGCGCCCTATACAGAGGTCTCTAAATAATCATCTTCATTCAGAACAGCAGAGTATGCGTGGCGTGATTCCAGTTGTTCATTGGGTATAAAGTCTTTCAGCCACAGTAGAATATTATCGCCAAGCCCCACGTGAGTGTCATCCATTAATTGTTTTACGGATGAATACCTAAAGCGAAACGTATTTTCACGATGATCATAACAAAAGCGTATCTTATTATTCTCTGGGCAATCCCCTTTCCCATAGCCCGCCGAAGAATATTGCTCCATACTATGCGCCTTACATTGGTCACCTTCCAGGATAATGTTCTTTAATCCAGAAGGGCAGGACTTTTTGGTATTAACAGCACCTACCTCATCTGCTTTAATAATTTGCTCAAAATCATCATCTAATGCATGATCTGCATGGTTGCTTTCAGCAGCATCTGATCCATAACCTGCAAGAATTTTTTCAGCAGCAAGGTAACAACCTGTTTGAAACGTTTCAGGATTTTTTATAATTAAATACAGCTCTTTATTTTTATTAAAGCGCCCCCTCCCACTTACGTATACTTTTTTAAAATGCTTCGATAATTCGTCTTTTGCTGGACGCTCAAGTGCATTAAAAGGTACCTCTTCGATATTGTCGCTCCACCCATTCTTAAAGCCAAAGCAGGCTATCAAATTAAGGCTGCCTGTCGCCAACAACATGACAAATAATGCTACAAATACTCGTTTCATGAATTCACTCTGCCAACTGACCATATACAAATACCATTGGTCAGTTAGACAAGGGATACTCTGTAGGTTTCATGAATTAATTTTTCTGCATTGTTCTGAGACTCTTGTGACGATGGCCGCCCACCTTAGCTCATTCATTACCGGCATGATTTATTCAAAACATCCTAACAAACAGTTTATCGCCTAGTTTTTATAGTTGATGACCTTCTAAAGGTAAAAGGCTTATCTAATTATTTCTTGATCCGCAGCCTGTCAAAGATGCCTCACTCATTGATCAGCTTTTTGACGTAAGGCTAAGCAGGCTGAACCCGCTCAACAACTTACACATTTTAAACAGAAAACGGGTATTGAATGGCAGGATGGCTTTGATAATCCAAAACCTTAAAATCATCGGTTGTCACCCAGGTTTCGATGTCTTTTAAAGTTTTAATGTCTGGGTTGATTTCGAATCTTGGCAATGTAAATGGCTCGCGCTTTAATTGCACATTTTGCAGCAAGTCCAGTTGATCCTCGTAAATGTGAGCATTCACTATTTTATGATAAGCCTTACCACATTCGTGGCCGGTAATCTGCGCCATTATTGCCAGTAGCACATAGACCTGCACCTGATTAAAATTAAGACCTAAAGGCACATCGCAACTGCGCTGAATGCTATTCAAATAGAGCTTACCACCCAGCAATGAAAAGTGATGCGTATGCATACAAGGGCGCAGGCATCCAAGCTCAAACTCACCTGGGTTATAAAAGGTCAGTATTTCACCACGATCATCTTTGCCTGCCGTTAAATCATTGACAATTTTTTGCAGCTGATCCAAAGCCGACCCATCGGGTTTTTGCCAGGATCGCCCCTGCACACCATACACTCGCCCCATATCATCCACGCCCTTGCGTGCAGGATTGTTGAGCCATGCATCATTTTCATTAGCATTAGCGTTCCAGGTATTACAGCCAAGTTTTCTGAAATCCGCTGCACTGCTATATCCACGAAGATACCCCAAAAGCTCAGCTATCGCCGCTTTCCAGTAACTTTTGCGCGTGGTAATCAGTGGAAATTTATCTTCATCAACATCGTAAACTAAATCTACATTAATAAGCGTTAGGCATTTTTTCCCCGTCCGCTCATTATAGACCCACTCACCCTCGTCAATAATCCGCTGACATAAATCCAAATACTGTTTCATCAGGCGCTTCCCTTAGCAGGCTTAGAAGGCGATTTAGGTAAGTTCGCCGATGGCAAGTCTTTTTTGTAGGCCCATACAATGACCACAACCCCGACAATAATCATCGGCAAGGATAAAAGTTGCCCACGAGAGAGCCAGCCGAATAAATCGAAGCCAATGTGCGCATCCGGTTCTCTTGCAAACTCAACCAGAAATCTGAATGAGCCATAAAGAATGATAAACAAAGCAGCGGCAGCCCAGCGAGGGCGCTTTATATTGAGATAAAAATATATCACGGCAAAGACTACCAACCCTTCGAGTACTGCCTCATAAAGCTGCGAAGGATGCCTCGCAAGACCTGATGGGTCCGCAGGAAACACCATTGCCCAAGGAAGATCGGTAGGACGCCCCCATAACTCCTGACCAATAAAATTACCCATTCGACCAAAAAATAAACCAATGGGCGCAGCCAATGCCGCAAAATCCAGTAAATCCCCCACCGCAATTTTA
>CAKMZU010000128.1:2808-3434 GCA_929200485.1 uncultured Gammaproteobacteria bacterium
CCTAAGACCCCGCCGTGGAATGACATTCCCCCTTTCCATACTTGAAACAAGATGAGTGGATTATTTAAGAATTCACTGAAGTTATAAAAGAAAACGTACCCTAAGCGGCCACCAACAACCACACCCATCGCCGCATAAAAGATAATGTCATCCACCTGACTGGGTTTAAAAGGGGCGAGCTTTTGTTTTGCTCGGTATTTACAAATCCAAAAAGCAAACGCGAAAGCACATAGGTACATCAAACCATACCAATGTATTTTTAATGGCCCAAGAGCCAGAGCAACAGGGTCAAAATCTGGGTGCATCAACATAAGACAACTCTTACCTCATTCCTTTGGTGAAATATAATAGTTGCGACCAATAAAAAAGGCGACTTAAAAAGCCGCCTTTTATAAACCGATAAGGACTTATACCTTGCCTTCAAAGTCCGCATAAAACTGGCTATACCATTTACGGAATTTAGCGATTGGACCGTCACCGTCACAAAGTACGGGCAATGGACGGTAGATTTTGTTTTCCCAAATCGGCTTATCTTCACGAAGCTGCTTACAAATATCGGCAATAATCGCCGCTTCAACACCACCTTCGGGCTTTTTACCGTCTTTTAATGGCTGAGAGAACGCAAA
>CAKMZU010000128.1:3444-9457 GCA_929200485.1 uncultured Gammaproteobacteria bacterium
ACGGAGATGGACAGTTTCTTCATCGATAGGTGTAATTTGAGAAAGAAGGAAAGTTTCTGCAATCCCCTCGAATCGCGTCCAGGCTTGACCCGGCCCTGCATTATTGGTTGAAATCTTACCCTTGACCACACCTCTAGGGGTACGCATATCAGCGCGTTGAATACCGTGAGTTTTGTGCCCATCCTGAACTGACTCCCACACTGGGAATTCCGCCACCCGATGAACATAATGGAAATGCGCTGGGTCCGCAGCATTTTCACCCATTTCTTGTGGGTGGGTTTTAATAATCCACTCATGCTTATCAAATTCAGACCAGTCAGGATTGTTAGCTTCCTCATTGTGCTCAACATCCCACAAAGGTGCCTGCTCTGGATTTGGATGATACCACACCCAAATTACCTGATTCTTCTCCTGAACAGGATAAGACTTAAGACATTGCTTATCTTTGACTTTAGGCGGCATATTTTTAGCATAAGGGACTTCTTCACACATGCCCTCACCGTTGAAACGCCATGCATGGAACGGACAAACAATGGTTTCGCCCTGTATACGCCCACCTTGTCCTGCTTCAGCATTAATACCGTACCCTAAGTGTGCGCCTAAGTGAGGGCAGTATGCATCAAGAACTACCGCTTTTCCGCCTTCTGTACGGAACAACACCATTTCTTTACCAAAATACTGGATAGCACGGGATTCGCCTACTTTTAGCTCATCCGAGTAACTAACACCATACCAGCCAAACGGGATGGGCATCGGATATCTTTGCGTCTGCGTCGTCGTCATTATTTTTACCTATTAAAGCTATTACCTATTTATAGATATTATCTATTGGAGCTATTACTATTGAATAACCAAACAGTCGAATTCAATCAATTATCTAAAAGCCACCGCACTCATGAACGAAAGTCATGAACCAGAGCCACGAACTCGGCGACAAAACCCCGCAATTATAACAAGTTTGTTAAAAAAACAATAGGATAAGGCTGCAGTTCAGATAAATTTCTTGTTTGAGTCCAATAAACATCAATCAGGATACCCCAAATAATTGGCACCCCCCTCTCAAACAGGTGCCCAGATCAAATCACCATTCGTATCAATACAAACCATTTGGCATTGACCAGGTAATTTCAGATACCAATAGATTTTTGATATTACCCCCTTCCATAACGATATAAAAAGACAGCATAAAACGACGAATTACGCGAATAAATTTAAAGACAATCATTCATATATTTTTGGAACATTCATCTATTATCACTGTCAATTATGATGCTAGATATTGAAATACAATAGCCGGCATAATTTTCTATTGAGAGCTTACCTCAGGATAAAACTCCAAACGTTTAAATACTTGTTTCGTTTATTTTAAAAGTTAAACGAGTGAGCATCAATATTTGAAGGCGATTGTTTTCTAACTGAAACATGTAACTTACATACAAAAAAGGTTCCTTACTCAATAACACAGGTAGATTTTTATGAAACCAATCATTATCGCATTTACGATACTGTTAATGCCTTTTTCTTTCCAACACGTCTTAGCCGGAGATAGTGGCAAGCCTAAATCCTCTTTTGATTTTGGCAAACATGGTGCCTATCTTATTGGTGGTGGTGCCGTTCTAATAGGTGCTAGTGCTGTTTTAATTGCTGCTTTGTATAAACCCTCAAAAAAACCAGCAACCCCAGAGGTCATTCCAGAAAAACCTGCAGCACCCGCCTGCCTCACCCCCCCCAAACAAGCTGTAGAAAAAACCTCACTTATAGACAGTACGACTAGAGCACCGCGCTCTGAGAAAGACCGAAAGCTCGATAGAGAAGCAGCGGAACTTGTTTTGAACAAAGCTGCACAGAGAGCTAAAGCCGCTTACAAACCAGTATTAGAAGACGGCTCTTTCTTTACTGCTTACGCAAAAATGAACCAAAGTCGAATCCCTATTCAAACCACTCACGCAGGTATTGTTCCTCTTAGCGCACTTTGTTTAACTGATCAGGAACTTGTTCGTGGTCGCACGGCACAAAGAGGCACCGCCCTAGATTTAAATACCGGTATACCGGGCAGGTTTGCAATAGACGCAACACCCATTCCAGCTCAAACCGTTGTCACTAAAGAACAAATTCAGAATGCTGTCTTAAATCATTTTGCCCGTAGAGGTAATACCTTAACAGCCCCTGAAATAGAGAATATCCTCAATGGTTGCAAAACAATAGACAAGAGATCTCCAGCCCAAAAAACAGAAGAGTTAGACATGCTCAAACACTTCGCAAAAGACAGGTCTATGGGTAAATTAAATTCAGAAGGTATTACCCTTACACCGCTGATGTATCCAAGAGCGCCAACTGGGGATTATAGAGTGAATCTAGATGCGTTAGAAGACACTGAAGATCAAAAAGTAACAGTATTAAGAGGCCAAAACGCAATATTAAGAAATATAGCTAGCTACAAGGAAAAGCAAGATGAAAACCAGGATGAAGATTTTGGTTATGAAGACGAGGACGAGGAAGACGACGATTAAGCTTAAGGCTTAAGCTAATATTGCCTTGGCAGATTGTCAGGGCAATATCGACCTAACAAAGAAAACCACTCTCCTTTTTACAACTAACTTCTCTGTTAAACCCCTTTTTAATTTAATCTGCTGCCAAACAAACGATGGCTTTCATATAAAAAAGAATACTGAAAGGTTAGGCAACAGATTCAAGCAGCTTTTTATTCACCACTTTATCGCTATCTTTATTTTTCAATGAAATAGATGCACTGGTCAATTTATTCAATTCTTGTAGAAATTTTTCTTGCTGACCCTGATGGATAAATGACATTAACCTGCCCAGATCTTTACTCAGATTTTCCCAACACACTGCATTTTCCTGCACCCTGAATATTTTAGGGTGCTCTGTCGATAATGCATTATCCTCTATCAACAACTCTTCGTAGAGTTTTTCACCTGGACGTAAACCTGTTAATTCAATGGTGATATCCCCTAAAGGATTACGCTCGTCTTTAACTGTCAATCCTGACAACTCAACCATCCGTCGAGCCAAATCCATAATCTTAATAGGCTCACCCATATCCAAAAGACAAATCTCACCACTTTTAGCAATGGCTGATGCCTGTATCACCAACTGAGCCGCTTCAGGAATACTCATAAAATACCGGATGATCTCCTGATGGGTAACGGTAATTGGCCCCCCATTTTTAATTTGCTCTGTAAATAAGGGAATGACGGAACCACTGGAACCCAAAACATTCCCAAAACGTACAATCGATAGTTGAGTATGGTTGGCTAGTTGCTTATTTTTAAGACTTGGCTCGTTAAATAGCTGGCTAGATGAGATGTGCTGCTTGTGACTTAATGCCTGCAAAGCCATCTCAGCCAAACGTTTTGATGCTCCCATAACGTTAGTCGACCTTACAGCTTTATCTGTAGAAATTAGCACAAAGTGTTCAGCTTTTGCTGCGATAGCACAGCCTGCAACGATTAATGTACCAAAGGTATTGTTTTCAAATCCAGAAGCCCAGTTATGCTCAACTAAAGGAACATGCTTATAGCCTGCTGCATGGAAAATAGTCTGAATTGAATTCGTGGAAAAAACATCCCAAATACCTTTTTCATCCAGTACAGAAACCAGCTTGAATTCTAGTTGAACCGATAGATCCGACGCCTTAACAACTTTCCTTAACTCCCTCTCTATCGAATATAAATTATATTCTGCATGGTCAAGAAAAATAATTTTTTTGGGCTTCAGATGAACTACTTGACGTGCTATTTCTGAGCCAATCGAACCACCTGCCCCTGTTATTAACACGACCTTACCCTGAATATTTTTCTCAAGTAGCGAATTATTGGCTTTAACTTCTTGGCGCCAAAGCACATCTAAAATATTAATTTCACGAATATCTTCTACCCGTATCTTATCCGATAGAATTTCACTCCACTCCGGAACGGTTTTTATGGGTAGCTGGTAATTTTTTATCTCCTGAATTATTTCCATTCGCTGAAACTTCGATAAATGTGGCGAAGCCAGCAAACCCACTTGAGGCTCGTATTCTTTCACCACTTGAGGTAAATCCGTCAAGTTATAAATTTTTCTACCAAGAATTTCGCCGCCTTTAGATGCTTGATCACGGCTTATAATCACAACGGGGCAATACACACTGGTTTTATCCAATGCTCTTATAAGTTCAGCAACATTGCCTTTATCACCAACAATCATTGCTTTCTGTCCCTTATTCGCAACACCGATCTTTTGACTTTTCACTAAAACACCCAAAGCCGCTTGAATATTATCCCCGACTAACCAGCGCTGGATAAAGTAGCGAGTAGAGACCATAAAGATAGAGAGGAGAGAAAAATAGAGAAATGGCACCGATCGAGGTAACAAAACCATCGGTAAAAAAATCGCATCGATAACAATAAATGTAATCGATGAAAATGCACAAGCCCTGACGATAGTGAAAAAAGCGGTACTATTGATATAGCGAAGCACAGACCGATAAAGGCCCATCTTGATAAAATATGGAAAAGAACTCAGCAATGCTGTGGCCAAAATAATCGCTAATACTGAATGTGGGAATTGGCTAAACCATTCAAGTGAGCCGTAACGCAGGCTCAAAGCCGCAGCTAAACAGATGATGATACCAGCCACATCCAGGCATAACATCAACAACCGTTTATACATCCGAGGTAAGCTGACGATAATTTGTCGCATAGAATCATTGCCGTAAAGTTAGGATTAATACCAAGCCAACTTAATAAACAAATGAACTGAAGACTTAAATCAAAATATCAGAATCATGACAAAAAGTTTCTATTTAACAAGCATAATAGCCAACGGGCGACATGCTCAATCATTAAAATGAATACTTCTGATGCAACTATACGCAACTATTGCCGCAAAACAAAGCAATAGGCGCAGGATAACACAGCACAATAAAAGAAAACTAACTTACACTGCTGCATTATAAGTATTCTTTTCAAACCGAATACGAACACAAAGCCAGAAAAACATTAATGGAATGTAAGCTGCACTTAATGCCCAAGTAACATCTATCCATTGGTTATATAACGCATAACTCAGAGGCAAAAGCCACATAAAATTGAACGTCAACACCAGCAAACTGACCTTGGCATGACTATTAAGTCGTCTTGCCAGAATTTGATACATGTGTTGATTGTGAGGAGATAAAAACCGTTCCCCCAAGATGACTCTTCGAGCGAGAGTTAAACTTGCATCAACAATAAATATCGACAGCATAATCGCCCAGATTGCAAAAAATACATTATTCAAAAGGCCAGTAACCAACCAAAAGAACCCAAGAATAAACCCAAGAAAATAGCTGCCTGAATCCCCCATAAATATTTTGCCCAAGGGGAAGTTCCATAATAAAAAACCCGAAACAGCACCAATTAATATAAGACAGAATAAGGCTTCGAACACCATATCACTATTCATGAGAAAAAAACTTACACACAAACATACCGAAACAAATTCAACACCTGCGATACCATTGATACCATCCATAAAATTAAATAGATTTATCAACCAAAGCCAAGCAACAAAAAATGGAAGTATAAGTAAAGTTGTTGGTAATAAATAATCAGCCATAACCAAAGAAAATTCACCAATCGCTACCAATAGTACTTGTATGATAAAACGGCTACCACGGCCTAACTGAAACATATCATCAAAAAAACCTATCAATGCCAGATCACTTGCCAAAACACCACCTAAAAGCATTATTGAAATCGGTATCAACCCAAACCAAATTGCAACTGCAATCCCAAACCAACTACTTAATACAATAGCCATACCTCCTGAGGTTGGTGTCGGTAGATTATGTGAACTTCGATCATTAGGTGTATCGAGCCTTGCCCCTTTTCTCATCATAGCAATAATCACGTAAGTGAATAGACTAGAGAGGGCTGCAGTAATAATGGCCATCAGGATGATGATAGAAATAGTTATTTCACTCATTCATATATTCGCTCAGACAATCCGCCTCCCCATCTCCGGGAGAGAA
>CAKMZU010000129.1:0-852 GCA_929200485.1 uncultured Gammaproteobacteria bacterium
CACTTTTTATTGGGAAAATACTGATCAAAAAATACCAGCCTTCGATAGATAATCCTGCTTCAATTCCGATAAAAACGATTATACAAGGCTCGCTGCCTCTGTTTTTGGCTGCTTCCATGCAGTTGATGATGAATCAAACGGATGTCGTCATGCTTGGTCATTTTTTAGCTACCGGGACGGTTGGTGGATATAGTGTTGCAATGAAAATTGCCTTGATGATGAATATGCTTCTAGTGATTTCGAACGCCTTTGTCTCACCAAAAATCGCTGCCTTCGATAGCGTGAAGGATAAAAAAGGGTTGAAAAAAATTATATGGATTACTTTTAGTCTCCATATTCTAATTTCTCTGTTTATTCTAGGAATCTGTGTTTTGGATTTTGTTAGCAGGACAATTGATTAACTTTATATTTGGCTCAATGGGTTATGTATTAGCATTCACTAAAGATGCTTTTTGGTATACAGCCATTATTTTTACCGGTTGTATTTTAAATGTTGTTGGGAATTATCACTTCATTCAATGGATGGAAGTTGAAGGGGCGGCTATTGCGACAGCAGGGACTCTTAGCTTTGTAAATTTGTGTTTTTTTTCTTATGTCCTTTGGCATTTTTTCTATGGGCGGTATGCAAATAAAACACTGAGTAAAAAATAATCAAAAAAAAACCGCTAAGCATCTAAAAAGGGTTGTTCGGAAGTTAGATAAACTCTATAATTCGCAGCGGCTAAATGACCTGAATCATTTGTTCAGGGTTGTATTAAATAAACGAGTTGTATTTGAAGCTAAATGACGTCACAGTCGGTTCAATTTTCTTATTTAAAAAAGTCGAATAAGTTAAATAAGAAGACCATAAAA
>CAKMZU010000129.1:862-3203 GCA_929200485.1 uncultured Gammaproteobacteria bacterium
ATTGAATTACTCGCATTTGTCATAATTTTTTACTTGTTGAATAAATACCAGGTGGCCTTCGCCAAAGAGGTGTTACTTGGAGGGTTGATTTTTTTTATTCCATCTACCCTGTTTAGTTGGATAGCTTACCGATTCACTGGGGCTAAATATTCAAGGCAGGTAATTAACAGCTTCTACATAGCAGAAGTGTTGAAGTTTAGTGTGACGGTCGGTTTATTTGCTTTTGTATTTATTCGATTTAATACGCTTGAAGTGTGGGTGTTGATGGCGGCTTACGGGTTGAGTTGGTTTTTTCATCAAATTCTAATGTTTACCGTAGTATTCAAGCGTGCAAAGAATTAGGCGCAAGCCAACAGAATTAAAAATTTAGATTTAAGGTAAGTCATGGCAGCAGAAGGCGGAACTCAAACGAGTAGTGAATATATTCTTCACCACTTGGCTAATTTGACCTATGGTAAACTCCCTGCAGGTTATGTGCGTGATGGTCAGACTCTGTCGCAAGACACCTGGACTTTTGCACATACAGCGCAAGAAGCGTCAGATATGGGCTTTATGGCTGTTCATGTCGATTCGATGATGTGGTCAATTGGTCTTGCGATCGTTATTGGCTTCTTGTTTTGGCTAGCAGCAAAAAAAGTAACCCCTGGCGTACCTAAAGGTTTTGTTGGTTTTGTCGAGATGGTTGTTGAGTTTATCGATAATACTGTAAAAGATACCTTTCCTTACCGAAGTAAGTTTGTTGCACCGCTTGCGTTAACTATTTTTGTCTGGGTGTTTTTGATGAATGCCATGGATTTGGTACCCGTTGACTGGTTGCCAATGCTTGCGGCAAAACTCGTTGGTGATCCACACTTATATTTTAAAGTCGTACCAACCACAGATCCTAACATTACATTAGGTATGGCATTTACTGTATTTTTCCTAATGATCTTCTTTACCATCAAAAATAAAGGGTTTATGGGCTTTGTTAAGGAATTAACATTACACCCGTTTCATCACCCATTGATGATTCCATTTAACTTTGTTTTAGAAGCTATCTCATGGATTGCAAAACCAATCTCATTAGGGCTTCGTTTATTCGGTAACCTTTACGCAGGCGAAATGATCTTTATCCTGATTGCCATTATGTATGGCGCGGGTTGGGCACTTGGTATATTCGCAGGTGTATTGCAATGGGGCTGGGCTGTATTCCACATCCTGGTTATTACTTTGCAAGCCTTTGTATTCATGGTGTTGACTTTGGTTTATATGTCCATGGCGCACGAAGTGGATGAGCTTCATTAATAAAGTTTGGCTGAATAAAAACAAATTACGAATAACAATTAACTATTAACTTTAAACTTAAAAACTTGGAGAAAAAAAATGGGTTTAGCACTTATCTCTGTAGCATTGCTAATTGGTCTTGGCGCTTTAGGTACTGCGATTGGTTTCGCACTACTTGGTGGTAAATTATTAGACGGTACTGCGCGTCAGCCTGAAATGGCACCAATGCTTCAAGGTAAAATGTTCCTTATCGCGGGTCTATTGGATGCGGTTCCAATGATCGGTGTTGGTATTGCAATGTACATCCTATTCGTTGTTGCACCTGGCCTTTCTTAATTTTAAAAGGGTAAGAATTCCTTACGAGGTGCTGAATGAATATTAACCTTACATTGATTGGTCAGTCGATCTCTTTCCTGTTCTTCGTACTTTTCTGCATGAAGTTTGTTTGGCCAGCCATTACTAACGCAATGGCTGAGCGTGCAAAGAAAATTGCAGAAGGTCTAGAAGCAGCTGACCACGCCAAGCAAGATCTTGAACTTGCAAAACAGGGCGCGGTAAAGAAATTAACTGATGCTAAGCATGAAGCACAAAGCATTATCGATCAGGCGAACAAGCGTGCAAATAAAATTGTTGAGGATGCTCAACAACAAGCACAGGCGGAAGCGGATTTAATCCGTACGGCAGCTGAAAACGGCGCACAACAAGAGTTGGCGCGTGCGAAAGATGCGCTACAGAAGCAGGTGGCACGTCTAGCAGTTGAAGGCGCTGAGAAGATTTTAGAATCTTCCGTTGATGCTTCTGCGCATAAAGCCATGCTTGATAATCTTGCGGCAAAACTTTAAAGAGGTTGGTCATGGCAGAATTAAGTACGTTAGCAAGACCTTATGCAAAAGCTGCATTTAGTTTTGCTATGGCAAGTAATCGCCTCGATCAATGGCTTGAAGCGCTGAATAGCTTAAGTTACATCGTACAATCAGAAAAAGTCTCGCATGCTTTAACAGGTCCTTCTCAAACTCCGGCTGAACAGGTGAAGTTGATTCAATCGATAGATGAATCAATTGATGCACAGGTTATCAAC
>CAKMZU010000129.1:3213-9453 GCA_929200485.1 uncultured Gammaproteobacteria bacterium
GGTCATTAGAGCGGGTGATTTAGTCATCGACAACTCGATTCGTGGTCGTTTAGCCAAACTGAATGAAGCCTTAGGCCTTTAGTTCACTTAAAAGATCAGGCTCAAAAAGTTTGAGGAAAAAAGATGCAGCAATTAAACCCATCAGAAATCAGTGAAATTATAAAGCAGCGCATTGAAAGCTTAGATATTTCAAGCGAAGCAAAAAACGAAGGTACCATTGTATCGGTCACTGACGGTATCGTGCGCATCCACGGTTTAGCGGATGTAATGTACGGTGAAATGATCGAGTTCGACGGTGGTGTCTATGGTATGGCGCTTAACCTTGAGCGCGATTCCGTTGGTGCGATTATTCTTGGTGATTACATGAGCCTTCAGGAAGGTCAAAAGTGCCGATGCACAGGCCGTATTCTTGAAGTGCCAGTTGGCCCAGAATTAGAAGGCCGTGTTGTTGATGCCCTAGGTAACCCGATTGACGGTAAAGGGGCTATCGAAACTAAATTAACCGATGCGATTGAAAAAATTGCACCAGGTGTTGTGTGGCGTCAATCAGTAGACCAGCCAGTTCAAATTGGTCTTAAGTCTATTGATGCCATGGTACCAATCGGTCGTGGTCAGCGTGAATTGATCATCGGTGACCGTCAGGTAGGTAAAACTGCAATCGCTGTTGATGCGATTATCAACCAGAAAGATTCAGGCATTAAGTGTGTTTACGTTGCTATCGGTCAGAAGGCCTCTTCTGTTGCCGCAGTGGTGCGTAAGCTTGAAGAGCACGGCGCCATGGATCACACGGTTGTGGTTGCAGCAACCGCTTCCGATCCTGCATCAATGCAGTTCCTGGCAGCCTTTGCTGGTTGTACCATCGGTGAATACTACCGTGATCGTGGTGAAGATGCCTTGATCATTTATGATGATTTAACCAAGCAGGCTTGGGCTTATCGTCAAATCTCATTGCTTCTTAAGCGTCCACCGGGCCGTGAAGCTTACCCAGGTGACGTATTCTATTTGCATTCACGTCTACTTGAACGTGCCTCTCGTGTATCTGCTGACTATGTAGAGAAATTCACTAACGGTGAAGTTAAAGGTCAAACCGGTTCTTTAACAGCTCTCCCTGTGATCGAAACACAAGCAGGTGACGTATCGGCATTCGTACCGACTAACGTCATCTCCATTACCGATGGTCAGATCTTCCTTGAAACCTCGATGTTTAACTCAGGTATTCGTCCTGCGATGAATGCGGGTATTTCGGTATCGCGTGTTGGTGGTTCTGCGCAGACCAAGATCATCAAGAAGCTTTCAGGTGGTATTCGTACAGCGCTTGCTCAATACCGTGAATTGGCTGCATTCTCTCAGTTCGCATCAGATCTTGATGATGCGACTAAAGCACAGCTCGATACAGGTGAGCGTGTGACTGAATTGATGAAGCAAAAGCAATATGCGCCACAAAACATTGCGCAAATGGGCTTGATGCTTTATGCCGCTAACGAAGGTTACCTAAACGATATCGCTGTCGACAAGATCCTTGATTTTGAAGCCGCATTGCTTTCTTACATGAGTGATGAGCATGGCGACTTTATGAAGGATATCGTCACTACCGGTAAATGGGATGCTGATACGGAAGGTACTTTCAAATCAGCGCTAGAGCAATTTAAAGCGACCCAAACCTGGTAGTCATCTGGATAATAGATTCCTGGAGAAAAAATTATGTCAGGTGCTAAAGAGATACGTACAAAAATTTCCAGCGTAAAAAGCACGCAGAAGATTACTTCTGCGATGGAAATGGTTGCAGCGAGTAAAATGCGTAAAGCACAAGAGCGCATGGAAGTCGGTAAACCTTATGCAAAACGTATTCGAGCGGTGATTGGTCATGTGGCTAACGCTGCCTCCGAATACAAGCATCCATTTATGGAAAGTCGTGAAGTAAAGCGTCTGGCCATCGTGGTGGTTTCTTCAGATCGTGGTCTTTGCGGCGGCTTGAATACCAATGTATTTAAGCATGTTGTCAAAACCATGCAGCAAGCAAAGAAAGACGGCATTGCTGTTGAACTTTGCACTATAGGTTCTAAAGCGGCTGCGTTCTTTGGCGGCCTTGGCGGAAACATTGTTGCCTCTGTCCGAGATATTGGTGAACAGCCTGCAGTCACTGACATAATCGGTGCAATTAAAGTGGTGATTGACCGCTTTGAATCTGGCGAAATTGATAAAGTGGTTTTAGCCTCCAATGAATATGTCAACACCATGACGCAACAACCAACTATTGAACAAATTCTGCCGTTAGAAGCTGATACTGAGAGTCAGCGACAATTTGCCTGGGATTATATTTATGAGCCTGACGCAAAAGAATTGTTAGATGGCTTGTTGTTGCGCTTTTTAGAATCACAAGTTTATCAGGCTGTAATTGAAAATGCGGCTTGTGAGCAGGCAGCCCGTATGCTTGCGATGAAGAATGCAACAGAAAACGCCGGCACGATTATTGATGATCTGCAAATGATCTATAACCGTGCACGTCAAGCTAGCATTACACAAGAGTTGTCAGAAATCGTTGGTGGTGCAGCCGCTGTTTAAGCGCGACAGAATGCAAAATATTGAAATTAAAAGAGGAACGTCAAATGAGTAGCGGACGTATCGTACAGATAATCGGTGCCGTTATCGATGTGGAATTCCCACGCGATGCAGTACCCCAAGTCTATGATGCCCTAAAAGTCCAAAAAACCGACTTAACCCTTGAAGTACAACAACAGCTGGGTGACGGTGTCGTCCGGGCGATTGCGTTGGGTTCTTCTGAAGGTTTATCTCGAGGATTAGAGGTGGCAAATACAGGTAACCCAATCCAAGTGCCAGTCGGTACTGAGACCCTTGGTCGTATTATGGATGTATTGGGTGATCCAATCGATGAGTGTGGTCCAATTGGTGAACAAGAGCGTCGTTCAATTCACCAAAAAGCACCGGCTTATGATGAATTATCAGCCAGTGACGAAATTCTGGAAACCGGTATCAAGGTTATCGACTTGGTTTGCCCATTCGCCAAGGGTGGTAAAGTAGGTCTATTCGGTGGTGCGGGTGTTGGTAAAACCGTTAACATGATGGAATTGATCAATAACATCGCAACCCAGCATTCAGGCCTTTCTGTATTCGCAGGTGTTGGTGAGCGTACTCGTGAAGGTAACGATTTTTATCATGAGATGCAGGAATCTGGTGTTGTAAACGTTGAGAATTTCTCAGATTCTAAAGTTGCCATGGTATATGGTCAGATGAATGAGCCACCGGGTAACCGTCTACGTGTAGCACTTACTGGCCTTACCATGGCGGAAAAATTCCGTGATGAAGGTAAAGACGTACTACTATTCGTTGATAATATCTATCGTTATACCCTAGCCGGTACTGAAGTTTCAGCCCTTCTAGGTCGTATGCCTTCAGCGGTAGGTTACCAGCCAACATTGGCTGAAGAGATGGGTGTACTGCAAGAGCGTATTACCTCAACCAAGACAGGTTCCATTACATCTATCCAAGCGGTATATGTACCGGCGGATGACTTGACTGACCCATCGCCAGCAACCACCTTTGCTCACTTGGATAGTACCGTTGTACTTTCTCGTGATATTGCATCAAAAGGTATCTATCCTGCGATCGATCCATTGGATTCAACGTCACGTCAGCTTGACCCATTAGTCATTGGCTCCGAGCATTATGAAGTAGCGCGTGGCGTTCAGAACGTTATCCAGCGTTATACTGAATTAAAAGATATCATTGCTATCTTGGGTATGGATGAATTATCTGAAGATGATAAACAAGTGGTACAACGTGCTCGTAAGATTGAACGTTTCTTATCACAGCCTTTCCATGTTGCCGAAATTTTTACCGGTTCTCCTGGTAAGTATGTTTCATTAAAAGATACTATTAAGGGCTTCCAGGGTATCTTGGCAGGTGATTATGATGATCTTCCTGAACAGGCATTCTACATGGTTGGTACCATCGATGAAGCGCTCGAGAAAGCGAAGAGCTTATAAGCTCTTCATTGAGGACACCTTATGTCTATGACATTTCACTGTGATATCGTAAGTTTAGAAGCGTCCATATTTAGTGGCCTTGTGAAGACTGTTGTTGCAACAGGCGAGCAAGGCGAATTGGGTATTTTCTTCAATCATGCCCCTTTATTGACAAAACTGATTCCTGGTCCTGTCCGTGTTGTAATGGATAACGGCGAAGAAGAAGTTTATTACGTCTCAGGTGGTTACCTTGAAGTTCAGCCAAATGCAGTCAATATCTTAGCTGATACTGCACTGCGCGCCTCTGATCTTTCAGAAGCAGAAGCTGAAAAAGCTCAAGCAGCAGCGAAAGCGGCAGTTGCTAATATGAATGGTGAATTCGATTACTCGAAAGCTGCCATCCAACTCGCTGAAGCAGCTGCACAGATCCGAACACTTCAAAAGCTTCGTAACAAAAAGTAAATTCCTCCCTAAGATAAAGCGTTATGCTTTATCTTTCTCTTCCAGTGCTATTATCCTAATCTCATTAAAAAATTTTTAAATTTACTCTCTTAAAATAGTTGAACAAAGTTATAGATACTTTACCAGACTATAGGCATTAAATTTAACTGATGACTCAATAGGCATTAATCAGTAGAAAATCACAATGTCGATGAAATTCTTTTTTGAATTACTTAAGAATAAAAATATGGATTCTCGGTTATTAATTGCAGGAGAGGTGCCCTTTCCCTTTGCCCTTAAATCTATTTTTAAACTGAATTAATTTAAAAAATATCAGTTAAATAAATTTGAACTATAAAATATAAAATTTGTCGAAATTTTTATTTTATAATGTAATTAAATTAATAAAAGATATTAATTTGTGCATAAAACATTACTCTCAAAGTAACTAAAATATTTATGAAATATGATGTGATTTTCCGTTTTCTTATTGTTGGATTTTCTTGTTTGATAAGTTTATCTATTTTTGTTTCACATGCTGGTACTGATATAGAACTAAAACAAGTTTCTATGGAAGAAGGAACTAGTCAACAGTTTTTAGAAAAGGAAGATTCAGGCTTTACAGCACCAAGTAGAGACCAACTGCCAGTATTAGTAGAATCTGGACAAAACGGGATTATTACAAGAATAAAAGATATTGGGCTGATTGCAGCTTGGGTTATAAAGTTAACAGGCGGTATGTTGATGGGTTTTTCCGTTGATGCTTTTGAAAAGGCGTCACATTCTAAAGAAGCCAATGATACGGAATATTATGATCTGCATGAAACAGAGGGAGAACGCTTATTTAAATCTGGTCTTATTATGCTAAGCGTTGCCTCAATTTTTACTGTCCCACACGCTACATATACATTATATCAATGTATAAAAAATCGCTGTAATGGTTCTTCCGATGTTTCTCATATAGAAAAAAATAGATCTGCATTAGAAGATTTACTCTCAGAATAAGATGGTGAGCTGTTACATTTTAAATCCTTATTAAAAAATTTGGATAAAATATATTGTTATCCCATGGTTATATTTTCGAAACTAATCGCTGAAAATCCTTATTGATATTATCACAAATTAATAATTGTTAATCCGAAATTATTACTTTTCTTCTATATTTTCTAGTATCTATAAAAAAAATTTATGATGCTAAAAATGAAGATAATAATACTATTATTGGCGTTATCCCTAATACACTGCGCAGTTCCACCCAATGAAGAAAAAGGCGAAACAGACCTTTTTATCTCTTTATCTGCCAGTCAGGTGAATGTCCTGGATTTTCCGTTATTTATTGAATCGATGGAGCTGATTAATGCAGAAGGGGATATATTTCAGATTACGAGTGCGTTAACTATAAATCTTGCCAATGTCGGAGAAAACAATTTATTAATTGCAAGGCACAACAAGATACAACCGGGTACTTATACCCGATTAATAATAAATTTAAAGTTTAATGATTATTCTGACGTCGTATTCTACGGTTCATCAGGAACGCTTTATACAGAAAAGTTGATGTCCTCAACAGGGGTTTTGCTAGGGAAGGGAGAAGACAGTTACTCAATCGATGTACCAGTTGCGACGAATAACGGTAAATTAGTTGTTAAGGATGGTGTTTCTTCACATCTAAACCTTCAGTTTAATTTACAAACAATGCTAAATATTCGTGAAGGAACTAAAGGTGCGGTGATTGAATTGCGTCCAATTGTGGCTGTGAATGAATCACAGTTAAGTAGTCACCTGGAAATGCGAGGTGTCATAAGCACATTTTCAA
>CAKMZU010000130.1:0-2705 GCA_929200485.1 uncultured Gammaproteobacteria bacterium
GAACATTTTACTGAGCCACTGAACAGGACAAATGCTGTGAAACGAAGTACTAGATCCATAGGTTGGGTAGCTAGCGAATGCCATGCTGACATGAGCTGATATAATTCGCTTTCAATATGTAATTTACGAGCATTTTTAGATGCACGGCGCGCCAGTTCGATTTCGTGCGACTCTAGCTGCTCTCCTGTATGTTCTAACGCAGATTTATCGTCATTATCACTGATAAATATCCCCTTTGCTTTGCAAGCTATATAGGTGGTTAGATGAGGTAAATATCCTGTTGTCAATGCATCCCAGTACCATGCTGCCTCTTCCTGACTTTCTTTAATTCTGTCTGCTTTGATCTTTTTGTACCAGAGACTATATTCGTTTGTTATATGCTTGATTTCCTCTTTATGTTTTCGAACATATGCAAGGTGTAAGAGGGCAAATTCTTTATCCATATATAAACTCTGTACTGCTTCATCGGCAGTATTGTTGACTATGCGGGATAAATTCAGGTTAATTTCTTTTTTTTATAATAGTTATAAAAAGCTCTCGATAATGCATAGTGGGTATCTTCATATTTTTTTTCTTGAAGAAGTTTCTGCTGAGTGTGCATTAGTTCAGTTAATGTTTCAGGAGCTTGGTCTATAGTACTTTGAACATTTTCAGATAGGCTAATATTGTCTTCTGAACAATTTGAGTTGCTGTCAGTTGTCCCACTGAGGCCATTGATATGATGAATGCTGAGAATAATAAAAATAGCAATATAGTGTTTTAAATTCATAGGTTAGTCACCAATTTGAATCAATAAGAGTTAATTTTTTTCTGGGATAATTTCTGAAGAGCTATTAAAGGGAGTCAGTCAATGTTCAGATCTTTCACTTTATTTATAAACTGTATCGAATATGACCGTAAATCTAAGTTATGGTTTGCTTTTTTGTTTTATTGTTCATAACCACTACAGGCTATATACGAGCGTAAAAAATTTAGCTGTATTCCACTAAGGTCTCGACCGGTGATAGAGGTTATTTATCTATCGCTTTTGGGAATAGTGATGGCAATCCTGTGATCCATTTACTGTTTGGGTATCATAGCCCTCGTATCAAATAACAATAACTTTTGAAATCAAAAATGTCAGAGATAAATGTGAGTATCGATAGAAATGAACAACCCGATGTATCTGGTAAAGCGCTATTAGATACCATCATCTGTGGTGATTACGTTTTATTGATGGATGATGAAAATACCATCATTGAAAAAGGTGCTGTCGCCATTAATGCCGGAGCAATTGTTGCTGTTGGTGAAAAGCAGGCATTGGTTGACGCCTATCAGGCAAAGGAAGTTATCTCTGGTAAGGGAAAAATATTAATGCCTGGCCTGATTAACGGGCATACCCATAGCCCAATGAGCTTATTTCGAGGCTTGGCGGATGACTTACCCTTAATGACCTGGCTAAATGAGCATATTTTTCCGGCTGAAGCAGCCTTGGTTGATAAAGATTTTATTCATTGCGGTTCCTTACTTGGGTTGGCTGAGATGCTGTTATCAGGCACAACCACTTTTGTCGATATGTATTTCTATCCAGAAGTCACAGCACAATTAGCACAAAAAGCGGGTGTGAGGTGCTTATTGGGTGTCCCTTGCATTGATTTTCCATCGCCGGGCGCGAGTGGTTTTGATCAATCGTTTGGCTTAGCGAAAGATTTTGTATCACAGTGGAGCAATAAAGATTCATTAGTAAAATCAGCATTTGTCCCGCATTCTCCTTATACGGTCAGTGAAATCAACTTAAAAGCCATAGCAAAAGAAGCCCAGGCTAGAGAGGTTTCAATTCATACGCACATTGCTGAAACAGAATTTGAAGTTGCCCAATCGCTGAAAGCAACAGGTAAAACACCGGTTCAGTTTTTAGATGCGATGGGTTTTTTTGACGCTTCAGTGATTGCAGCCCATATGGTTCATTTAACGGATGAAGATATAGCTATTGCTCAGTCAAAAAATATTGGTGCAATACATAATCCTACGTCAAATCTTAAATTAGCCTCGGGTTTTTCACCGGTTCAGCAATTATTGAATAATGGCGTGTATGTTGGCTTAGGAACAGATGGCGCTGCATCAAATAACAATCTGGATTTATGGCAGGAAATTCATTTAGCTGTATTAATCCACAAAGGCAATGAACGAAACCCGGAGGCGGTAAATGCCCTCCAGGCCTTGGCTATGGCAACAAGTTTGGGTGCTAAAGCCATTCATATGGAGGAGACAATGGGGAGTCTACAGCCAGGCCTTAGAGCGGATATGATCCAAGTGGATTATACTGGGCTTATATTCCAACCTATGTATAACCCTGTTTCGCATTTGGCTTATGTTTTTGGTGCAGAGCAGGTAACCTTAACTATGGTTGATGGTGTGGTACTCATGAAAGATCGTGAATTAATGCCTGCTGTATTTAATGATTTATTAGCTAATATCAAAGATCAACAGGCCAAGGTCATGCACTGGATGAACAATCGAGGCTAATAATAGTCTTAATTGGGTGTATTTATATATTGGGGTTATTCATGGAACGAATTGTTGATGTCATTTTATTTGGTGCATCGGGTGATTTGGCACTTTCGAAGCTGATTCCTTCAGTGTATCGAAGCGTCAAAGAGAGACATCTAAGCCAAAAAAGTCGCTTGTTTTTTTGCGCAAGAAGCCAGTCAGGTTTCGATAATATG
>CAKMZU010000130.1:2715-4634 GCA_929200485.1 uncultured Gammaproteobacteria bacterium
CGAAAATATCGAAAGCGGTTTGAGGTCAAATTTATTAGATGAAGAAAAAGATCCACAAGCGATAGCTGAATTTCTCAAACATGTAATTCCTGTTCAGGTAGATATCGAAAACGCTGCCAGTTTCGATAATTTAAAAGCCCATTTGTTACAAAACCCTAATCCTGTGCGTCTATTTTATCTAGCCGTCCCCCCCGTGTTTTATGCACAGGTTGCGGGTTTGTTAAAAGAAAAACAATTGATCACGTCTAACACGCGGTTAGTGGTTGAAAAACCCATCGGCTTTGATTTGCCTTCCTCAGAAATTATTAATGATGCATTAGCTGATTATTTCGATGAAGAGCAAATCTATCGAATTGATCACTATTTGGGGAAGGAGACCGTACAAAATCTTTTGGCTATGCGCTTCGGTAATTCCTTATTTGAGCGGTTTTGGGATGCACATGCGATTGATCATATTCAAATCAGCATTAATGAGCGGGTAGGGGTCAAAGGTCGAGCTGATTATTACGAAGGCATCGGCGCATTAAAAGATATGGTGCAAAACCATTTATTGCAGTTGCTGTGTTTAATAGCCATGGAATCGCCGAATGATTTGACTTCTGAAAATATCCATTGTGAAAAAATCAAAGTACTAAAAGCATTAAGACCGTTAACAGGGGATGCAGTCAATAAAAATTCAGTACGCGCGCAATATGTGGCTGGCGGTTTAAATGATCAGGTGGAATCAGGGTATCTTGAAGATACAGAACTCACACAAAGTTCAACCGAAACCTTTGTCGCCATCAAAGCGCATATTAACAGTTGGACTTGGTCTAAAGTGCCTTTTTATTTACGCACAGGCAAACGTTTGTCTAATCAAAGGGCTGAAATTGTTATTCAGTTTAAAGATGTTTCCTTAAATATATATCCTGACCAGCTGCTTCAGGCAAATCGATTGGTGATTCAGTTGCAGCCAGAAGAGCGCCTGCAATTGCATATGATGGCAAAAGACCGAGAGTCATTAGCTACTCAGCTAAAACCTGTGATTCTTGATTTAAACTTTCTTGAACAGAAAGGGTCGTATCGCAGTTTTGCGTATAAACGGTTATTTTTAGATGCTGTTGATGGCAATCGCTCGTTATTTATTCATCGGGATGAGGTTGCAGCGGCGTGGCAATGGATTGATCCGATTGCTCAGCAATGGCAAAAATCGAATGACTTACACTTGTATCGCGCAGGGACAGATGGCCCTGAAGCTGCCGATGCGTTGATTCGTGCTGATGGCAGAGAATGGTTTGAAACGACGGAAGAATAAACCGTAAATATCATTGATCTGATAGGCCGACATAGCTTACTCCCCCCTTTTATAGCAACTCATTAAGGATTATCTTTTGTGGATGATAATAACCCCCTGAAGCACTTTCCTTGATATCCAGAGAAACGATTTAGTTGCTGCTTTATAATTTATGAATAGGAATGAAAACCATTGATTTATCATCCATGTCACAGGAGTTAAATTCCTCACGGACTTTGTCTTTAATGCAGTTTTCTGTTTTCTCGCTAATTAAAATACTGATGAGATTGTGTATGAAAGAAGCGTGTAAATTATTTTCTTTGTAATTTGGTTTTGCGAATTCAGGCAGATCGTTATAGGCTTTTTGTAATCCAGCATTTTCTAATCCATCGGACATGATAATAGCAAAATCATGATTGTCTTCTAGTGTGTAGGTATCCGGTTCAGGTGCACATTCTTGAATAAGCCTGGGTTGAAATCCAAAGGCGCGAGAGAGTTGGAATTCTTTTTTATTATAAGTAAAGTGTTCGCCTTTTTTCTCATCATCGGTAAATTTCACAGCTTTATTCGATGTCAATCGACCCACTTCATCTGCATTTGTTGCGTTATGAATTTCTGTACGGAACAATTTCCCATTACTTGTAAT
>CAKMZU010000130.1:4644-9435 GCA_929200485.1 uncultured Gammaproteobacteria bacterium
CGCCTACATTGATAATTGATTTTTTGTTGGTTGCTGTATCCTTAATCAAGCAGTTAAGTGTAGTGGAAGATTTGACTTCTTTGAGATGTTTCTCTTGGATGGTTTGGCATAGTGAATGTAAATCAGTGGAGCTTTTATATTCTCTATTTAATGGGCTTTTAGCACTTGTAAGAATCTCAGCGGTTTCTGTTCCACGAGTACCATCTGCGATCCCTATAAAATGGGCCTTTTCTGTCTTTAGATTTAGTATTCTATCTTCATTTGGTCTAGTGACCATCTCTACCTCTTTCTTTCCGTTGTCCAAATGTTTTCCTATCCTTTGTTGTACTGATCCATCGATAGAAAAAGATAGGGGTTGTTCTATGTGATTTAGTTGCTCAATGAGTGATCGATCAAAAAAAGAAGTAGGAATTAAATCCACTGCGTTGGCGTGGAATAGAGGAAGAGCAATAAAGAAGATAGAAATAATAAAATGGTTCATTTTTTCAACAAATTCAGCGTTAGAAAATGTAGATGTAATTTCTAAAAAAAAGTTCACCTCCGGAGGTTAAGATTAACACTTTCAGGATTTAGGTGGTGATTGTGCCTATTCAATCGTAAGTGTCTGAATTCTTGGAATTTGTCGTATCTGATGTTATTTGACCAGAACAGTCTAGTACTTCGATTCACAGCATTTGTCTGGTTCAGCCGTCACAGATTTTTCTGTGATAAGGCGCAGGTACGCTGTAATACTCGCGTCTTTCAAGTGCCTGCAACGCAGTCACGGGGAAATCTGTGACTGCCCTTTGGGTGGCATTTAAAATGCCCATGTCTGCGTTCGATTTGCTTGCTATAGAATAACTATTATCTTCACAAATCTGCCTTAACATGAACATTTTACTGAGCCACTGAATAGGACAAATGCTGTGAATCGAAGTACTAGAGTAGACCTAAGGAATGAAGATATTTAATCAGGCTATTCGCATCAAGTCGCGTTTAATATCCGCATTTCATCTGGGTAGGGCGTTAAATAATACGACTCATTAATATATGCATTTGGATATTTTCTAAAAAAGTGGTTCAGTAGTGTTAATGGAACAATTCTTGGTATATCGCCTTGACTGTAGGTCGTAAAGAGTTGCGTAAGTTCTTCTTTTTCAAACGGTTCAAGCGAATTTTTTAGGAAGCCTGTAAGGTGTTGCATGACATTGACATGATTGCCGCGAGTGGCTTTTTTTCTCATCGCCATCATCAAGGTATTGATATATTCGTCGGCAATTTTTTGAACGGAATCATCAGTGACCCCTGAAATAAATCGACCTAACTCGCGATAGATTTCTTGATCGTGACTGAGCAAATTAAACTTATGACGTGAATGGAAATCCAGTAATTTATGAGCAGTTATCCCTGATTTAACGAGATTTTTCCATCGGTAGTAGATATACACACGCTCAATAAAATTTTCGCGTAATACAGGGTCACCCAATCGACCTTCTTCTTCAACGGGCAATAGCGGAAATTGCTTCATAATCGCCGAGATATAAAGTCCGCTGCCTTTTTTTTCTGGCATGGCGCCTTTAGCCGTCCCTTGAAACACTTTAACGCGTTCCATGCCGCAACTCGGTGAATCTTTTTTAGTAATATAACCATGTAGATCGTTAACCCAATAAAACTGTTGTTTGGCTATATTATTCAGTCTATCAGTGACATCGTTGGTAGGATCTTTAACCCCGACACAATGAATTTGCTTTTGATCTGTTTCTGGCGATTTAATGGAAACCAGCCTAATCGGCTCTCTCGGTACGCCAAGACCAATGGCAACCTCTGGGCAAAAGTGATGAAACGTAAAAAATTTACCCAGGGTATTGTTTATGTAGCTGTGATTTGAATGGTCACCATTATAGCGAACTCGCTCGCCGGCTAAACAGCTGCTTAACCCTAATTGTGGTGTTTCTGGCGTGGTGGCGGGTTGGTTTGATATGGAGTCTTTCATTTAAGTCAGATGCCTGAATTAGCAACTTAAGCGGAATGCTTAAGTCTTAGAATCGGGTTTAACAGTTTAGAAAAAAATCCGGTTAATTCAATAGGGCCATCCAGGAGTGTCAGACAGATGCAGTCTTTATCCTTACTGGCAATGGGCGAATGATTTTCATGTGTTTCGCGCACAAGGTAGTCTCCTTCTGAATAAATACCGTCTTCATCAGAAAAACTGCCTTGTAAAATCACAGTAATTTCCTTGCCGCTGTGACGGTGGTGCGGCATGTGCGCGCCGGCTTTCACTTTTAATAAGGACACTTTTGTACCCTTCTTGTTTTTTGTTAAATCAAAGGTTGATATTTCGCGTGTAATTGTTTGCCAATCAAGTTCATCATAACCATTGGGTATCCATTTATATAGCACCTTTGGAACAGACGAAGAGGTTGTTGGCGTCCTGGGCGCAGGCTTAACTTGTTTTGCCTGGCGTATTGCCTTCAGCGCACCTTCCTTCGCGCCCTTAGCAATAAGTACCTGAGATGGCTGCATAAAGAAACTCTCACCAACCGTCTCTAGTTGGTTTAATTGATGCTTACACTCAGCGCATTGCTGAACATGGCTTGCGATACATAATCCTTCAGCAGTATCAATGGTACCTGCTGCAAACGCATTGATGGTTAATGTGTCAGGGTGATACTGACAGGAGTTATTCTGATTCATAGTGACTCACCTAAAGTAACGCCTAATTTGCTAAGTGCCAATCGGATACGTGATTTTACCGTTCCCAGTGGCAGTTGAAGTTCATCAGCAACCTGGCTATGACTTTTCCCCTCCATATAGACTTTTGATATGACTTCGGTTTGATCAAAAGATAAGGTGTCTAGTGCTCGTGTGATGTGAAGTTTTTGCTGATTTTGACGAGCGGATAAAAAAAGATCCTGAGATTCGTCGATGAGTTCTTCATAGATATCATCTGTTGTAATATCACTTTGGTGTCTATTTTGCTTTCTAAAAAAATCGACGCGAGCATTTCTTGCCAGAGTAAATATCCATGTGCTTGGGGATGCAATGTCAGATTTATATAACCCTGCTTTTTGCCAGATTTTAACCATGACTTCTTGCACCAGTTCATCTGCTAGACTGACACTGCCAGGTGATTGCGCAAGGCAGAAGGCTTTGATTTTCGGTGCATATCGATCGAAAAGCTCAGAAAATGCTGTTTCATCCTGTTTTTCAGCGATGGCTGCAAGCCAGGTTTTTTCCTGATGGATTTCAGCATCATCTTTTAGTGATCTATGAGTGTTATGCGTCATGCTTGATATCTTTGCCTTTTCAACCAATACGATGCGAATGCGCTAATGGATCATGATCCAGATTTAAATTTAGTGCGTAAAAGCCTACAACCAAGAAAAGAGAACAACTTTGAGGTGTAGCTAGTGGAATCGGAATTTCCATTGCTCTTTGAGCAATTTAAACATTTTTACAAGGATTTGAAAGCAGTAAATCCCGTCAAATTGCACGATTTGTATCACGATAAAGTGATCTTTAAGGATCCGGTTCATGAATTGCATGGTCTTGATAATCTGGATCATTACTTCTCTGAGTCAATCGGTAATCTAAAGTCCTGTCAGTTTGTGTTTTTAGATCAGTTAGTTACTGATGAAGCCGCCTACATAAAGTGGCATATGTTTTATCAGCATCCAAAACTTGGGAATGAAGAGTTGGTGCTCAGAGGCATGACTCACATACTCTTTGACACGAAAATTTATTTTCATGAAGACAGTTATGATCTCGGTAGTATGATTTATGATCATCTACCCGTGTTGGGAAGAATTACTCGCCTAATTAAAAAGAAGATGACTAATGAACAGTAATAAGGTGATCTGGATAACGGGTGCAAGTTCTGGTATCGGGCGGGCTTTAGCATTGAATTATGCCCAAAATTACCCTGATGACAGGGTTGTTGTTAGCAGTCGATCACGAGCTAGCCTGGAAGAAACCTTCAAAAATAATCCAAACGTTTTTTGTTATGCGGCTGATGTTACCGATCAAACCTCAATGCAACAGGTTGCATCAACCATAGAGCAGAATTTTGGTCGCCTCGATATAGTTTTTGTTAATGCAGGGATTTGTGAATACATTGATAACTATCCGGTCGATATGGCAAGTGTTGATCGTGTTTTTGATACCAATGTAAAAGGGGCAATTCACTCTGTGAATGTTGCGTTACCCTTACTTGAGCGCGTATCAAACCCAAGGATCGTCGCAGTGGGTTCTCAAGTGGTTTTTGCGCCATTCCCAAGGGCTGGATTATATGCAGCGTCTAAAATCGCTATGACGGCATTTTTTGAAGCGCTGAGGCTTGATGTAAAGCGTCAAAACATTGCTGTATCTATTGTCTATCCGGGATTTGTTGATACGCCAGCAAGCCCGGATAAATCCTTCCCCAGGCCATTTCTCTTATCACCGGAAGACGCAGCATCACGGATTATTGACGGTGTCAATCGAGGCAGGCGAGACATCATTTTTCCAAAGCGACTTTATTGGCTGTTAAAACTGAAATATTTGACTAAGCTTTGGGAGTTCATAGTGCTGCCAGAAGATATAAAAAAATAAAATAAGGAATGAATTTTCATGAAAATAGCTGTAATAGGTGCAGGTATTTCTGGCTTGACTACTGCTTATGCACTTAATCATCATCATGAAGTGCATGTGTTTGAAAAAGCCCAGGCGATTGGTGGTCATACGGCCACAAAACAGGTTACTCTTGATGGGCAATCCTATAGCATTGATACAGGCTTTATTGTTTACAATGACTGGACTTACCCAACCTTTATT
>CAKMZU010000131.1:0-529 GCA_929200485.1 uncultured Gammaproteobacteria bacterium
AAGCAAGGGTTCTTCTTGCTGAAGAAGATGACTATTTTTTCTAACCCCACCCTTAATTTCTGAACAAACGTTGATTGATTAAGCATTAAAAGATTGAGAGCAGACCATGAAAAAACCATTGATCGCCACTGCCCTTACCGTTTTGGTAGCACTTGGCTTAACCATGAGCTTGCCGAGCACTGCATTAACTCTTAAGGTTGCCACACTTTCACCAAAAGGCTCCTACTGGATGAAAACCATGGAGGCCGCCAATAAAAAAATTCAAGAGAAAACAGCAGGGCGTGTAAAATTTCAATTTTATCCTGGTGGTATCATGGGAACCGATTCAGCGGTAATGAAAAAAATTAAAATCGGGCAATTACATGGCGCGGCATTATCCGGCGGCGCCTTTAACGGCCTCGTCAAAGGCTCTCAAGTCTATAGTTTACCTCGTATTATGACATCTTATGGGGAAGTTGATGTCGTTCGGCATTCGCTGGATAAAGATGTTAGGCAGTCATTTGAAGATGCCGGCTGGGTTAACTTTGGT
>CAKMZU010000131.1:539-9417 GCA_929200485.1 uncultured Gammaproteobacteria bacterium
CGGCTTTGCTTACTTAATGTCAAAAAATCCTGTACCTGATGTTCGATTACTTGCCAAACAAAAAGTCTGGATACCCACTGACGACCCTGCCTCTGAAGCAGCCTCTGAACTTATTGGTGTTGCCCCCATCCCTCTATCATTAGGCGATGTACTTGCTGGCTTGCAAACCGACTTGATTAATGCTGTTTTTGCATCGCCTATCGCTGCGATCGCCCTACAGTGGCACACTCAGGTTGATTATCTGACGGATGTGCCTTTAGTCTATTTTTACGCCACATTAACCATCAAATCCAAAGCTTTTAACCGAATCAGCCCAGCAGATCAGAAAATTGTTCGCAAGATCATGGAAGATGCATTTAAAACCATTGATAAACAAAATCGTAAAGACAATGAAGCGGCCTTTGCTGCATTGAAAAATCAAGGTATCAAAGTGCTGAATCCCTCATCGAAAGAAATGGCTGACTGGAATCGCAAAACCTTGCAAACCACCAAGAAGCTAGTCGAACAAGGCAAAGTTGATAAAGCCCTTTACCAAAAGGTTGAATCTATCTTGGCGAAGTACCGAAAAGATGAGAGCCAAAAGGCCACCTCAAGCACAACGGCCGCTAAATGATTAAGCCCGTTATTCGCTTGCTGCACTTCCTGGAAGATGCAGCCATTATCCTTCTTATATCCAGTATTGTTCTACTGAGCATTTCGCAAATTGTTCTTCGAAACATGCAGCTCGGCGGCATTCCGTTTGCTGACGAAGCCATGCGAAATGCCGTACTTTGGTTGGCTTTCTTTGGCGCAATGCGTGCGTCAAGATTACAAAATGCTATCGCTATCAATTTACTGGTACATTTTCATAATGAAAAAATTAAGAAAATTATCCACTTTATCGTCTATCTAAGTTGCGCTGCCGTGTGTTTAATTGCCGCATACTATAGTTGGCGTTTTGTTCAGATTGAAATGGAAATGCCTGAAATCGCGTTTTTATCCATTCCTACCTGGTTTTTAGAAGGCGTGATCCCGTTTGGCCTGTTTGTCATTGCCATTCGATTCATCACTCAATCCAATCGACTGCCTAACCAACATGATTCTCACGCTTAGTTTTCTTGCTATCTTCCTTTTCGCACTGGCAGGTGCTCCGCTATTTGTTGCGATACTTGCTGCGGCATTATTTGGATTTTATATCACTGAAATTCCCTTGGAAGTTATTGGCATTGAACTTTATCGAATTGCCGATACACCCATGCTGGTTGCTCTGCCTCTTTTCACGCTGACCGGTTATTTGCTGGCAGAAAGTAAATGCTCGGAACGGCTTGTTGCTGTTAGCCAGTCACTGATTGGCTGGCTGCCTGGAGGGTTATCCATTATTGCCTTTATCACTTGTGCTTTTTTTACTGCCTTTACTGGTGCATCAGGCGTCACCATTGTTGCTATCGGTGCATTGCTGTATCCAGCACTAAGACAAGTCGGCTATGGCGAAAAATTCAGCTTAGGTCTAGTGACCAGTTCGGGGAGTTTGGGTTTGTTGCTGGCGCCTTCATTGCCATTAATTCTCTATGGCATTATTGCTCAACAAATGAATATAGGTCCGCAATTTACCATTCAGGAACTATTCATTGCTGGCTGCATGCCTGCTTTGTTCATGATTTTAGCCTTGTCGGCCTACAGCTTATTTGCTAATAGACGGCAAAATATTGAACGCCAGACTTTCTCTAAAGAAAAACTTTTTCAGGCACTGTGGTCTGCAAAATGGGAAATTCCCTTACCCTTTTTTGTTTTAGGGGGTATCTATTCGGGCTTTTTCGCTTTGTCAGAAACGGCTGCCGTGGCAACACTTTATATCGCCATCGTCGAAATTTTTATTCACAAAGAAATTCGATTGAAGCAGGTTGGTGGCATTTTGACACAAGCCATGACAATGGTGGGAGGCATTATTTTAATTCTAGCGGCGTCACTCGCCCTAACTAACGTTATGGTTGATGCACAAATCCCTACGAAATTTTTCGATTGGACACAAAGCTTCATCACCAACAAAATTACCTTCTTGATTTTACTCAATATTTTTCTATTAATTGTCGGGGCAATTATTGATATATTTTCTGCCATCGTCATTCTGGTACCGCTGATTCTGCCGCTAGCTATTGCTTACGGCATACACCCAGTCCACCTTGGGGTTATCTTTTTAGCCAACATGCAAATTGGCTATTTTACTCCACCTGTCGGCATGAATCTGTTCATCGCAAGCTACCGATTTAAGAAACCGATTACGACCCTTTATCAAGCAACCATTCCTTTTATGTTAGTGTTGATGTTAACCGTCCTAATCATCACCTACGTACCTGAGATTAGCCTTTTCTTTATAAAATAACTAAATGATCTATAGGCTGTATTTGCAAATCCAGCCGTTCCATCTACCTTTTTATAGCGTTTAAATAAATATAAAGGCTGCTGGATGGAATCTTTTGAAAAAACCGTATTGATCACAGGCTGCTCATCAGGCATTGGTCGCTCTACGGCTATTCACTTTGCCAGACTTGATTGGCATGTTATTGCCACTGTCCGCCACCAGGATGATGCCGATAAATTAATGATGTTAGGATACACCAACATTCAGGCTGAATTACTCGATGTGGATGACGAATCTCAAATTCAATCGCTTTTTAATCGGTTAAAACAGCAATCACCCAACACGGGTTTAGATGTATTAATCAATAACGCAGCCATCGCTGAACCTTTTCCGCTTGAATTTGCCGAAATCGAACATTTTCAGAAACATCTAAGCACGAACGTTATTGGTCCAATGGTGCTTATACGAACCTTTTTGCCCCTGCTTAAACAAAATGGAGGGTTTATCGTCAATGTCGGTGCAAGCTCATTCCGTATGAGCACCCCTTTGATGGGCGCTTATAATTCGTCTAAAGCTGCATTACAAGCACTCAGCGATGTATTACGAATCGAACTTCATGGATCCAATGTGCGCGTTATTGTCATTGAGCCTGGCGTTGTTGATACCCCGTTACACAACCATATCCAAAATAAAAAAACGGAACTCACCAGCCAATTAACTACGGAGGGTATTCATAGTTATCAATCCATCATAGATCGCCAATCCAATGTAAAAGAGCATTTGAAAAAAAATGCGTTGAAGCCTTCTCGTGTCGCCAGATTAATCGCTAAAGTGGTTCTCTTAGATAACCCAAAACCTGTTTACCAGGTGGGTATTGACGCAAAGTTTATGTCTATTGTTGACCCCGTCCTATCAACACCCATCAAAGGGAAATTATGGAAAACAGTCTTGGGAAATCAGTAGATATTCTCTACTGCTCCAAACCTTCATAAATTTAATTCATTCGTATTGAACAATCTTAACTCCCTTGAATCCTATTACTGGTTTAGCCTATTTTTTGTTTAATTTGGGATTCAATATGAAGAGAACTCTATTTATCTGGTTGATATTTATACAAATCACCAGTGTTTTCGTTTATTCATCAGCGCAAGAATCCAGTTTAACAAAGTTTTATCGGCAGGCGAATGTGGTTGGTCAAATTGACCTCGTTGAAACCACCCAGCTTCTACCCAGTATCAAGCTGCACAAACTGATTTGCTCAAGTCTACGATGGCCGAATGATCAATCCATCTGGACTCACCGCGTCAATCTGCACATTCCTGAATTATTAACCAACCCACAAGCCGTCATTTTCGTTAATGGTGGAGTCAATTTTTATCCAAGCACCATCGAAAAAGGTGATGTTTACGATGACAACCAAATTCCCTTCGCTCTTAGCCTGTTCGCATTACAACACGGGGTTATGGTGATTGAAATTAAGGATATTCCTAACCAGTACCTCTCACTAAAACCCAATGAGTATCTTAGAGAGGATGCCATACTTGCCCGGTCTATGAAGAAGGCTTTACAGCATAACGACCCTTTTATGGCTGTTCAGTTGCCTATGGCGAAATCCATTAGCCTTTGCCTTGACGCTATACAAAGCCAAGAAGATAAACTTCAATTTACAATGCCTAAGCAATTTCTTATTACAGGTTTATCCAAAAGAAGCTGGGCCAGCTGGCTGGCCTTAATTGAAGACAAACGTATTAATGCCATTGTTCAAGGTGCGCTAAATCTCATGGACCAGGAAAATACTCTGATCCACAATAAAAAGAGCTTGGGTTATTGGCCTGAATCCTTTTACCCTTATGTACGTGAAGGGGTTGCGGTGCAAGTAAAAACTGAGCCTTATTCTCAGCTAATGGATAGTATTGATCCATGGCAATATTCCCTGAGACCTGAATATAAGGCTCGCTTTAGTACCCCTAAACTGATTCTTTCCGCATCTAATGATGAGTTTTTGGTTCCTGACAGTCAAAACCACATACTAGGTGATCTCAAAGGCCCAACTTTTATACGCATACTCCCAAATAGCTCTCATTACCTTAACTTCAAGGCTTATATGCAAACGGTTTCGAGCTTTTTACAGTATATAAATGGCCAAACGGATCTGGCTGACATTCAATGGCAGCTTGATGGTAGCCTGCTCGTTTCAGCAACGACCAATAAAAAACCAAAGTCTGTGAATTTCTGGGTTGCCCATAACCCCGAATGGCGAGATTTCAGGAAAACAACAGGTATTAAATACACCAAAACGACCTTGGCCCCAACCTATAGCAAAGGTCAGTGGGTTGTCAGGTCACCAAAGCTTCCAGATAATGAAGGGTATTATGCGCATTTCATAGAATTTATTTTTGATAACGCCGTACTGACCACCCCGGCTTTTATTAGCCCGGATTCATACCCAGATAAGCAGCGTGAGTTTGAGTTATCACCTGGCTACCAAAAACGTATCACTCGTCATTTCCATAACGTTAAGGCGACAGAATAATTAGCACTTGTCGAGAGAGGAGATAGGGAACCTCTAACAAATAGTCAACCCTGAAGAATGAATCAGAAAATGGTTGAATAGCGTCATTCCCTTACGATTCAAACAACCCCAATAAATCATTAGGTAAAGGGGTTTCATTATCCATCTGAAGAGAGGCTTTGGCTAAATTCAGCGCCTTTGATTTATCTTCCAACGCAAAGGCCACCCGAGCCTGCGCCATAAGTAAATCTGCTGTTTTACCTTGCGTCTCCTCAAGTGACTCAAGAAAACTTGCCTGTCTCGCTTTATCATGACTAATACTTGCATAAAAAGTTAAAGCAGGGGTAGCGGCATGATGTTTTAGTTGTCTTTCAACCACATCCATTAAATGGGGTATATCATGTTGTTTTTTAAGCGCATTAAAATAAGACATGTAGCACTCTGGGTGTTGCTGTAACCCTTTGGCTTTTTTATAAATCTTATCAAGTGCTGCAACATTGCCAGTGTCTTGCGTGTTTCTGAATTCACGCGTAATTTGCTCTATTGCCAGTTGATCAATCGCGTCTTTAGACATTAATGCCTGCTTGCGAATAGGATTAATGATATTTTCAGGTGTGTTTTTTGGCAAATGATGATAGATTTCAGCCGCCTTCAATAAAACTCTTGGCTCTTTAGGATAGTTATCGAGTGTTTTATTGAGTGCTTGTTCGGCAGCATTGGCATCACCCTCGGCAATCGCTAAATCAATATCAGCCAGCGACAAACTCACTCGATCAATCGTTTCACACTTAGCAGCTTTTTCTAACGCATCTTTTGCACAAGCAATATCATTTAATTTCAAATAGGATTTGGCACTGAGCATATAGCTAATAAATGGCTTTTCCGTCGATTCTGCTGAGGTATAAAGCAGCTTGCCTGCTTGTTGCCAATACTCACTATGATAGGCTAATAATCCTTGCGCATTCTTTTCAAGCTGACGCTTTTTTCGAAAGTTTTTAGCGTAGCGGCCCGTATCAAAAATTAATCCGAAGACAAGGCTTAACACATGGTAGAGAATAAAAAGGCCGAAAAACCCACTTATGATAAATAAAAATAAAAACCAAACGCTAGTTTCTAATGAATAGTGGTCAAAATAAATTAACACATAACCTGCGCCTTTATCTTTTAACCACTGTGCTAAGAAAACACTACCAGCCCCAAAGGCTATAATGAGCAATAGTGCTCTTATCATGTTTCGACCTTACTCTTCAGTACTTATTGGTTAGTTGAACGTTCACTCAAATAACGCTTAAGGGCTTGTTGAGAACCAGAAATATCTGGCAAATCATTTTTTACCTTAATTTTTAACAGCTCATCGATCTTTTTAATCACTAAATTCACTTTGAAATTGCCAGCAACAAAATATTGATGCACATGGGAGCGAAGTTTTGCCAAACTCTCATCATAAATAATTTGCTTTCCTTGAAGTAGCGCTGTTTGCGCTTGTTCAATAATCAATCTGAAGCTGGCTTTCAACGCCTGACCACTTTCTTCAGATAATAATGCCGACAACGCTTTGGTATCATGTCGTTTTATCGACAAATACCCACCAAAGGTTTCATTGATTTTAGCCAACATTTTCGGTTGTGCTTTCTTTTCACTTGAATCATCCTCCCCCTTTGGCATCTCAGTCGGCACGAGAGGTAAACGTTCAATTTGTTCACCTAAAGCGGTCAATTGTGCATAAGTTCCTAAAACATCGACACTTTTTAATGCCTGAAGAGATGCAATGTCTTTCGCGATCGCTACCCTTACATTCAACAAACCTTGATCACCCAAAGGCATCTGTTTTAACAGATTATCAGCAGATTTTAAGATATTGATTGCACCCGCCACATCCTCTTTCATCAGTATGCGATGGTCTGCCGTTTTTAGCAGGTATTCTGCTTCTGAAAGTAACCAGGTCTGATTAGAAACCGTCGCATCAGAGATTCGCTCAAATTCACCACCTAAATTAGTTAATTGGCTTTGCAATTCTTTAAGATGATCGGATAAGACAAGATCCTGACTTTTGGTTTCCGCTGAGATTTGCGATAGCTTACGCTGAAAGGTATCAACGGATTCAGTGCGTTGTTGTGCGTCTTTTTCCACTTTGGTGACATAGGCATGTAAAAGATTCAGCTCATTTTGCATCTTTTGATAGATATAAAAGCCGCCTCCCAATGCGCCCATAATAATCAAAAGCAAAAGGATGATAAGCCAACTTGCTGCACCTCTGATTTTTTTTAAATTCATAGGGCTTTCATTGATTGATCGGCTGGAAATCAGCGCTTTAGTGCCGAACATAACATCTTCTCTCTCACATGCATTTAAATGAGAAGAAGCAGGGTTAATAATCAGCGACTCCTGTCCTGGTGCTCTTTTCTTATTATTCTTCACCTTTACATCCTTTATTCGTAATGACTTTAAGTATGGCTGGGACACTGGCGTTCTCCGCTAATACTACCGTTTTAAAGCCCTTTTTCACTGCTATCTGGTAAAGCCTTCTACCAGGAACGATTACAGGAATGGCTAACACTTCTTTCTCAATGGCTTCAAATTGTGCCTGAGTGCAAAGCTGATTGAGCGTCTCCCCACTGGTTAGTATAATAAAAGCCAATTTCTGATCAACAGCTAGTGTCAATTCTTTATGGGCATAATTGATCACTTTTCGACGATAAACAGGTAAATAGTCAACTTTAGCGCCTCTTGAGGTTAATTCCTGCTTTAAATGCTCACGCCCGCCATATCCCTTAACAATCATCCATTGCTGCCCAATAACCGATTGACACTCAGGTAGCGCCAGTAAAGCCTCGCTATTGCTTGCCGCTTTAGGAGAAAAATTCGCAACGACACCATGTTTCCTCAATCGCTCGCAGGTGGCCTTACCTATGGCTAACACACATAAATCATCAGGCAGTTCTTTTTTTAAAAGATCAAGCCAATAAAAAAAACCATCCACCGCATTGGTGCTGATAAATATCAATCCGTGCAACTGATCAAGCTTTGCCAATTCAGATTCAATACATTCGACGTCACTTAAAGACGATCGCTCATCAATAGGATCAATTAATAAAAGTGGCAAAGCAACAGGCTTCAAACCTTCAGCTTTTAAGGCTCCAATTAAAGGAGGTGCCTGCAAAGCCGGTCGGGTAACCAGAATTTTTTGCATTAGCCTTCACCGTAAGCGGCATCGATTAACCGTTTAGCTCCTCGACTAATCAAATTCTCCGCTACCGATTCACCAAGCTTTAAGGCCTCTGATTCAAGGCTGGTTTGTTCTTCCGTTAACACTTCATCACCATCAACTGAAGCGACCATGGCCTTTAAGTTAATCTGGCCATCCTTGAGCGTTGCAAAACCTGCAATAGGGACTTGGCAACCGCCATTTAAAGCGGTATTCAAGGCTCTTTCTGCACCCACACAGGTTGCTGTTTCTTTATGATTTAGAAAGGCAATCAAGTCACTGGTGGTTGGATCATCGTCTCTAAGCTCAATGCCTAAAGCACCTTGACCACAGGCTGGCAAACTTTCACTAATGGATAAAAAGCTTGCGACTCGATCGTCCAGCCCCATTCTAAGCAACCCAGCTGCTGCAAGAATAATGGCATCAAATTGCCCATCATCTAACTTATTTAACCGAGTATGAATATTCCCTCTAAGGCTTTTAACACGAATATCAGGACGAATTTTTTTGATTTGGCAAATACGCCGTAAGCTAGAGCTACCGACCAATGCATTTTGTGGCAAACCCATCAGAGTCTTATAGTTATTAGAGACAAAAGCGTCTCTTGGATCGTGGCGCTCAAGAATGGGGCCCAGCATCAAACCCTCCGGCAAATGCATCGGCACATCCTTCATCGAATGTACGGCAATATCAGCACGCCCATCCATCAATGCTTGTTCTAACTCTTTGACAAAAAGCCCTTTACCGCCAATTTTTGCCAAGGGTGAATCTAATAGCTTGTCACCTTTAGTCGACAGGGGAAGTAGCTCAACACGTAAATTTG
>CAKMZU010000132.1:0-2168 GCA_929200485.1 uncultured Gammaproteobacteria bacterium
TGATACGCAGACAGCCATCAATCAAGGGGTGAAATCCCAGTGTGTTATTTTGAATATGGTATTGCACCATGTGGCGTCACCCAATGAACTGTTTAAAGATTGCGAAAGGCTTTTAGTGAGTGGCGGTGGATTAATCGTCACGGATCTTTGTCACCATGATCAGCTGTGGGCAAAAGAAGCCTGTGGTGATGTATGGCTAGGTTTTGAGCCAAACGATTTAACACAATGGGCTAACAATGCAGGGTTAGTCGAAGGGGAGTCCAGTTATCTTGCTCAAAGGAACGGATTTCGGATTCAACTAAGACACTTTTATAAAGGTGAGGATAAAGAATGACAGAATATACCCTTTTTACTTCAGAGTCTGTTTCTGAAGGGCATCCAGACAAAGTGGCCGATCAGGTTTCTGATGCCGTGTTGGATGCAATCATTGTGCGTGATCCTTATGCTCGCGTTGCAGTAGAGACGATGGTGAAAACCGGTATGGCTATTATTGCCGGTGAAGTGACGACTAATACCTATGTTGATCTTGAGGATATTGTCCGTAAGGTCATTAGCGATATTGGTTACACCAGCTCTGACGTTGGTTTTGATGGCGCATCTTGTGCCGTATTAAATGGTATTGGCAAGCAGTCGGTTGATATCAATCAGGGTGTAGATCGGGCAAAACCTGAAGACCAAGGTGCCGGCGATCAGGGGTTGATGTTTGGTTATGCAACCAATGAAACGCCAACCTATATGCCTGCCCCTGTTTACTATGCTCACCGCTTGGTTGAGCATCAGGCACAGCTTCGTAAGTCAGGCGAATTGCCATGGTTGCGTCCGGATGCAAAATCTCAGGTAACCATTAATTATGCCTCGGGCTTCCCACAAATTGATGCGGTTGTCTTGTCAACGCAACATGATCCAAGCATTAGTCTGGAAGACTTGCGCAGTCAGGTTTTAGAGAAAATTATTCAGCCAGTATTACCGGCAGAGTGGCTGCATGATGACACGCTTTATCACATTAACCCAACGGGTAACTTTGTTATCGGTGGGCCTGTCGGTGATTGTGGATTAACGGGTCGTAAAATTATTGTTGATACTTACGGTGGTACTGCACGACACGGTGGCGGAGCTTTCTCGGGTAAAGATCCGTCAAAAGTGGATCGAAGTGCCGCTTACATGGGGCGCTATGTCGCCAAAAATGTTGTCGCTGCAGGTTTAGCTGATCGCTGTGAGATTCAGGTATCTTATGCCATTGGTGTTGCAGAGCCGACCTCTATTTCAGTGAACACTTTCGGTACGGGTCATGTTTCAGATGAGGTATTGGTTAAGGCTGTTCGAGAGGTTTTCGATATGCGTCCTTACGCCATCACCAAGCAGCTGGATTTATTGCATCCAATGTATCAGTTAACGGCTGCCTACGGTCACTTTGGTCGCGAGCCTTTTGAGCATACCTACAATTACACTGTCGAAGAGAATGGGCAACAGGTTGTTAAATCGTCCACCTTCACAGCATTTACCTGGGAAAAAACCGATAAGGTTGAGGCGCTGCGTAAAGCGGCTGGCCTGTAATATTAAAAAAATGAGTAGAGATTAGATCATGACAACATTTACCGATTATAAAGTCGCGGATATTTCCCTTGCCGAATGGGGGCGTAAAGAAATCCAGATCGCTGAAGGCGAGATGCCCGCATTGATGGCGCTTCGTAAGCAATATAAAGACGCTCAACCCTTAGCTGGCGCTAACATTATTGGTTGTATCCACATGACCATTCAAACCGCTGTGTTGATTGAAACATTAACCGAACTCGGTGCGAACGTTCGCTGGTCATCATGCAATATTTTTTCAACACAAGATCATGCCGCAGCAGCGATTGCAGCTTCAGGCGTTCCTGTCTTTGCCTGGAAAGGTGAAAATGAAGAAGAGTTCTGGTGGTGCATTGAACAAACCATTCGTAAAGAAAAAGACAGTGGAGAGCTGTGGGACGCTAATATGATCCTTGATGATGGGGGTGATTTGACGCAATTAGCGCACGATAAATTCCCGCAAATTCTGGATAACATCCACGGCATTACTGAAGAAACAACTACAGGTGTTCATCGTCTTCTGGAAATGCTTGAAGATGGTTCGTTGAAAGTACCTGCGATCAATGTTAACGATGCGGTGACCAAATCAAAGAACGATA
>CAKMZU010000132.1:2178-4616 GCA_929200485.1 uncultured Gammaproteobacteria bacterium
ACGATAATAAATACGGCTGCCGCCATTCATTAAATGATGCGATTAAACGTGGTACTGACCACTTGTTGTCAGGTAAAAAAGCCTTGGTTATCGGTTACGGTGACGTGGGTAAAGGCTCAGCACAATCGCTACGTCAAGAAGGTATGATTGTTCGAGTCGCTGAAATCGATCCAATCTGTGCAATGCAAGCCTGTATGGACGGATTTGAAGTGACATCACCTTATATTAATGGTGTTAACACCGGCAACGAAGATTCTATTGATAAGGTTTTGTTAGGTAAAACAGACTTGATAGTCACAACCACAGGTAATGTGAATGTTTGTGATGCTAACATGCTAAAAGCACTGAAAAACGGTGCTGTGGTTTGTAATATCGGTCATTTTGATAATGAAATTGACACGGCTTACATGCGTGAAAACTGGCTGTTTGAAGAAGTTAAGCCACAGGTGCATAAAGTGTATCGAGATAAAGCCACTGATAACCATTTGATTCTTCTATCGGAAGGCCGTTTGGTTAATCTGGGTAATGCGACAGGCCACCCAAGCCGTATCATGGATGGTTCATTTGCCAATCAGGTGCTTGCCCAGATTTATTTGTGGAATGAAAAGTTTGCTGATCTTGATGCAGATGCAAAAGCCAATAATCTGTACGTGAAAGTCTTACCGAAAAAGTTAGATGAAGAAGTGGCTAAACATATGGTTGAAGGCTTTGGTGGTGTGTTAACCCAGTTAACGCAAGACCAAGCGGATTATATCAAGGTATCCGTGGATGGGCCTTATAAGCCTGACGCTTATAAATACTAATTTGTTAAATCATTCTTCGGCGAGCCAAAGGTGAGAGGAGGGCAGATTTGTATTGTCCCCCGTTCACCTTGAGCCGGTCGAAGCGGTTCATCCTGAGCTTGTCTAAACTGTTCATCCTGAGCTTGTCGAAGGGCACTTGGTTTAGTATGTTTTGGATAACTTCCGTTTGAAATAGAAATTCTCCACTCAAAAGTTTAAAGATTATGATTAAACAATACAGTTTTGAGTTATTCCCGCCAAAAACCGAGGCGGGGATTGAAAAGCTTGGTAACACCATTGACGGCCTTAAAGAACTGAACCCTGAGTACTTTTCTGTCACTTATGGTGCCGGTGGCTCAACGCGAGCGAATACGTTTGCCTGTGTTAGGATGGCTGTAGCAAAAGGTCTGGATGTGGCACCGCACTTGTCTTATGGCGCAGATGATGAAAACCGCATGTTGACCTTGTTAGGTCAGTATAAAGATATGGGTGTAAAACGCATTGTTGCACTGCGCGGTGATATCCCATCCGGCATGGGGAATGCTAAAGTCGTTTATGCCAATGAATTGGTCAGCTTTATCCGCAAAAATTTTGGCGATTATTTTGAAATACATGTGGCGGCTTACCCTGAAATACACCCGGAGGCGCAGAGCTGGGATAAAGATATTTTTTATCTCAAACAAAAATTGGATGCTGGCGCACAATCGGCCTTAACCCAGTACTTTTTTAATCCAGATTCGTACTTCTATTTTCTAGAAGATTGCAAAAAACAGGGGATTACTCAGCCGATTTATCCTGGCATTATGCCTATTACTAATTTCCAGAATCTGCAACGTTTCTCCAAGGCCTGTGGTGCTGAAATCCCTCGCTGGTTAACTTATAAAATGGAGAGCTTCGGTGATGATACTGAGAGCCTTAAGGCCTTCGGTTTAGAAGTGGTGACAAAACTGTGCGAAACCTTAGTGCAAGGTGGTGCCCCGGGAATTCACTTTTATACCATGAACCAGCTTGGTCCTACCAAGGCTATCCTAGAAGCGCTGAAGTAGCAGAGAAACTGAATGCGTACTTATCGCCTTTATGTAGATGTGCCTTTAGCCGTTGATGCCGAGATTGCTCTCGATCAACGTGCAAGTCATTATTTAGGCACAGTGCTTCGTGTTAAGGCTGGGCAAAAACTCAATGTCTTTAATAATCACGGCGGCTGTTATGACGCTGTGGTTGTTAGTGCATCAAAAAAAACGGTTGTGATTGAAACTCAAGAGTTTGATGACAATGACAGAATGCCAAAGAAGGATCTGACCATTGCGGTGGGCATCACTAAAGGTGATCGTATGGATCTCCTTATGCAAAAAGCTACAGAGCTTGGCGTACATACTATCCAACCTTTGTGGATGGATTTTTGCGATGTCAAATTACCCAAAGAACGTTTAGAAAAAAAAATAAATCATTGGCGTCAGATTACTATTGCAAGCAGTGAGCAGTCGGAGAGGAATCGATTGCCATTCATCAATGAACCGCTAAAGTTTGACGATTGGTTAAACGCTCAAGATTCAACCAAGGTTATCGGATTCCACCCTAATGAAGCGCCCCCTGAAACACTGACGCAGCAGCGTGAAAAAACTACCTTCTGTTTTGGCCCCGAGGGTGGCTTTTCGG
>CAKMZU010000132.1:4626-7441 GCA_929200485.1 uncultured Gammaproteobacteria bacterium
AGCGAAGGGTATTCAACTGCTTTCACTTGGTGACAGAATTCTTCGGGCTGAAACTGCACCCTTAGCTGTTCTTTCATTACACCTTTTTGCAGGAAATCATTGTTGAATGACTATTTTTTAACGTATTTTAGTTAGCCCATTTGAACAATGACTTTATCGATTTTAAAACACTAGACCAATTTTTATCAGTAGCGTTATCAGTGTCATCGGAAAAGTCTGAACTGTCAAAAGCTATATAATTTTCCAAAGAAAGTGTTATCTGGCCCGAATCATTAAGTTTTGCTGAGTGATGAATCTGAGCAGCGTCGATGATGCCTGCAGTGTCATCTTTTTTCATCACGATAGTTGTAGTGTACTCAATTCGCTTGTTTTCGCTATCTATAATATATCTGCCTGAAAGCTCACAAGTCGCTTCAAGTCCTCTTTCTGCTCTATTGATGTTGAATAGAGAAGTTACATTACTAACGAAGGCAATCGTATTGTGTTGATCGAGTAGTGGAAGCATTTCAGGGTGCTCTGATTTTAAGCACGAAATAATTGCGTCTATTTGTTCTGAAGTTTTCTTTTCCTGAAGGACGTTATCAATAATGATTTCATAATTTCCCGGTGAACCATTAAGTTGAGATCCTTCTAGGTTGCGGCGTAAGTTTGATTCCCAAGTGCTTCCTTCATTTGAACTGGATGTCATTAACGTCGGTAGTTTTTTAAGATGTTCTTCAATTTTATTATGTTTCAAACATCCGTCTGTATCAGTTAATTCATCTAGATCTATTGTGGCATTCGATTGTTTTTTTTTAAATAAAAGATTTAAAAAAAATTGAATAGGGTTTTCAACAAGAAGCGGTAATGTATGCGCTGGTGAAAAATAGATCGTGGTGAGAAAAAGAAAAGCCAATAGATAAGTTTGACGCATGAGTTTTTAAAATTAACCATCGTTAATTACTTAAGACGCCATTCTCTATAAAAAGATTTATTACAATTTATTTATTTTGAGCATAAAGTCAACTGCTCGAAATCCAATCATCATACTTGGCGCATTAATAGCCGATACCGGAATACTTGGAATGACGGATGCATCGGCTATACGTAATCCATTAATCCCTTTAAGTGTTAAATCACTATTCACCGGTGCCTTCTCATCATCTCCCATACGGCAAGTGCCACAAAAATGAAACGTGGTCATCGCGGCGCGCTTAATCCATTTTTTAAGTACATCAGGATTATCTGATCGAGTAGCAGGAATGACAGGCTTGCTTCCCCACTGAATTAATTGCGGTGTTTGGGAGAACGCTTTGGCCTTTAGAACGCCTTGATACAGGGTTTCCATATCATCAGAGTTTTTAAAATAGGCAGGGTCGATAATGGCTTGGTCAGTAGGGTTGTTTGATGCCAATTGCAGTTGGCCTTTAGAAGATGGTTTGCCAAGAATGACAACAATGCCATACGTCTGATCAATAGTGCGCTCAACAAAGGGGAAGCTAAAGAAACCATCGATGAGTTTGTTAATAATAAATCGAAGTGGCTTTAGTTTAAAAATTTTTGGCGGAAGAATGGTTGCCGGCACCATGCGATACATGGATTGTTGCAGTGTGATAGGTGCTGAGAGAAGCGCAAAGCAAGTATCGGGTTGGCCTTCGGGTAAATCGAGTTTAGGGTTCATACGATCAAAGCCATAAACTTGAGGATATTTAAAATCAATGGGCTTATTGCCTTTAAAAAACAAGCAAACATTGGTGTGATCCTGAAGATTTTGGCCGATAGCTGGTTGATTCAACACCACCTCAATGCCTTTTTCTCTAAGGTGGTCTTTTGGCCCAATGCCCGATAGCATCAGAAGTTTGGGTGTTTCCAATGCGCCAGCGGTTAAAATAATTTCTGCGGTTGCGTCAGCCTGTAACTGAGCCCCTTTGTAATTGTAAAGAATACCTGTCGCTATCTTGTCTTCGTTGATAATGACTCTCTGAACCTTGGCACCTGTGACTATGGTTAAATTTGGCAGGTTTTGCTTTTTTAAAAAAGCGACGTAACTGCTTCGGCGGGTGCTGGCCTTATAGTTCATGGTGTTGTAACCCATAAAACCGCCAAGATCACCGTCATTCAAGCCGTTTTTTCTTTTTATTCCTAAAGATTCAATGCCATCCAAAGCATTTTCTGTGAAAGGCGTGCCGGGTCGATGACGAATATCAAGTCGCTGCTCGAGTTGATCAAATGCCGGAGCAACATCTTCCCAATGCCAGCCTTTTGGCCATTGTGCAAAATCTCTTTTATCCCCTCGTGTGTAGACCATGCCGTTGACGGATCCACTACCGCCCATACCTGTGCCAGTACCACTATACATTCGGCGATTGTTGCAATTGGGTTGTTTTTTGGAGAAACGGTCCCACATGACATTGTCGTTAGCGAAACAATATTTAAAACCATCACTGCTTAAGGTATCCGGGTTTTCTTCGGCGTTATTACCTGCTTCAAGTAAGAGTACGCGTTTGTTAGATTCTTTTGCTAAACGGCCTGCGACAATGCAGCCTGAGGAGCCGCCGCCAACAATGATGTAATCGAAAGAAATGAAATCAGAGGAAATATGCGTCATTGTTATTTTTTGATAGGTATTGTTAGAGTCAAGTGTAAACGAAACGGGTTTTTAGCTCCAACATTCAACGATTTTGTCTTTAGCGGATTGGTTTAATCAGCACCTTGCGATAGCATGACACTTGCTCAAATAATAACCAATGCTAACTATCGTTGAAACAAATAGCAAGATGTCCCAATTTGAGGAGGATTTGTGGTTAGATTTTGTTTAAGCGGACAGTTCACTGCA
>CAKMZU010000132.1:7451-9234 GCA_929200485.1 uncultured Gammaproteobacteria bacterium
CTATTTATGTTTTATGGCCGGATGCGCACTACAGTTTGCTTGAGAGAAAGGAGAACATCTTAAGAATCTGCAAGGATGAGAAAAATTTACGTCTTGTCGATAAGCTAATTGCAACCATTGACGATGAATACTCAACGGTTAAATCGCCTGCTCCGAAGCTATATCGTGGCAATTCGATGGTTGCCACGATAGCTGTTAGCACTGAACTGGAAAGTACCCTTGATCATTTTCATGTTCAATTTGAAAAAGCAGGCTTTGTGGTTGGGCAATACATTGTAGAGCAGTCAATTTACAAAGATTATGGTGATAATGAACATGCCAATCCACGAGATTGGCCTGACGGACAGAAAACACCGACAGTTGTTCTCGCGGTGTCATTATTAACCCGTCCAGCGAAGTATTCTTTAGAAGAATGGATTAGAAGGTGGCATGGTAAAATGTCTCCTGGATCAGAAGCGATACAACCTAGAGCGCGCTATGTCAGAAATATTGTTCTTTCAGTTAAGAGAGATAGCCCAAAGTTTGACGGCATCGTTGTAGAGTCTTGGCCCTCTGCACAACATATTAGTGACCCATATAAATTTTATTTGTCGAATAATCCCATCCAGCTGGTTTGGCGGATTATCAAGATGCTAAGACTCGTTACTCAGTTTCACCAGCTTCACAAGATTCAGGTGGTAACAATGAGTGAGTATTTTATTAAAACAGACCACCGCTGTCCGGTTAAAGAATTAGCTGTAGGATAGGATGCCCGTCCTTTACCATGTCTTTAAAGCACGGGTGGTGATTTGGTTCAAGAAGCACCCTGCGAATGCCTGAACAACCTTATTCAAAAAAGGATATTTTGGTGAGCGATATATTATGAGCAATTAAGTGCTCCTGAGTAATCGCCCACTGATTTGCTTTAAGGTGTTCTGCGATAGCATGAAGCGCAGGTGGGAATTTTGCTTTTGAATCAACCAGGTATTTTTCCTGCTCGGCAAAAGCGTCAGGTTTTGAAAATTTGCGCGTAAAACTTTTGGGTTCGGATTGGGGGTGCAAAAAGAAATCGGGCAATATTGCACTATTAACGTTAAATGTGTTGATAAAGCTAATACCTCTAGGGTCTGCATCAAAAAAACCGACAATTTCACAATCGGATGATGCCTGCGACAGCAGTGTTTTTAACAGGCGTTGACTGGTTCCGTGGCCGCGGTAAATAAAAAGCGCACTGTCGCTGACTGCAGGTAAATTGAGTTTTGGCCATTGAACAAAGGTATCCCCATTTTCAATCAATACAATTTGTGTCGTATCATCCAGCATTAGGGTTTCTGGCTGCAAACCAAGAAAAAGACCCTTTGGGCAGGGCTGGTAACCTGTTTTCAGGTGGATACCCTGAGGGTTATTTGATGCCACTAGAAGGTGCGATGCAAAAGGTGATTCACCATATTTTTCCTGTTTGAGCTTCTGTGCTGTTTCGGTTCGACTAAAGCGCCCGAGGGGTTGTCTTGGATCATAGCCTTCGCGTTGAATGATATAATCTTTAAGGTCTCTTCTGTCTTTGTCTGTTAATTGCAGGTAGTTTTTCGACCCTTTGTGAATAATGCTGCCAATTTCAGCTTGCTCGTGAAGGTATTTCCATAGATCAGATATTAATAGCTGCGATTTAGAGGTGGTGATAACCTTGTGTATGTTATTAAGGTGTGTTTTTGTCAGTTTCATGACAGCAAAACGTCTCGAACCAGTTGGTTTCCATCAAACCCGACTAAGGCTTCGGTATCCAGTTCCATGGTTCGCGCGCTTT
>CAKMZU010000133.1 GCA_929200485.1 uncultured Gammaproteobacteria bacterium
GACGCTTTATGTCGCGCAATTTGTTGATAAAATGACGCTTCAATGGATTCCATTGGTTGCAGGGCAGAATGGCTTAACTCCCGCTAATGGATTTCATACTCAGGCAGATGTGTTAATTGAAACAAGGAGAGCTGCAAAAATTGTTGGCGGAACACCCATGGATCGTCCTGAGGATGTTGAGGTTAACCCAAAGACCGAGCGAGTCTATGCGATGCTAACCAATAACAAAAAAAGGGTAGCAGTAAACCATGCAAATCCTCGGCTGAATAATAGATTTGGCCATATTCTCGAAATGATACCCCCAAACGGCGATCACACAGCAGTTCGATTCGACTGGAATATTTTGATTATGGCGGGTAATCCAAAGGCACGCCATGGCGCAACCTATCATCCATCAATCAACGAATCAGGCTGGTTTGCAAACCCTGATAATGTTGCTTTTGATCATAAGGGTGGTATGTGGGTAGCTACTGATGGTTGCGAGGGTTTTGGATTTTGCGATGGCCTTTGGCACGTTGAGACGGAAGGGCACTATAGAGGGTTGGCCAGGCATTTTCTAAGTTGCCCGAAAGGTGCTGAGTTATGTGGGCCTGAGTTTACCCCAGATGGAAATACGCTCTTTGTTTCGATTCAGCATCCAGGGGATAGCGATGGTTGCTCTAAAACCAACCCTTCAAGTCGATGGCCACATTTTGACAAGAATTTACCACCGCTTCCCAGCGTGGTTGCCATTTCCAAATCTGATAATTATTAATCCAGTGCCTCTTCGATTGATTCATTATTGAGAGGCTTTTTTTTTCCTTTACGAATTTTGTTTTTTTTGTCGTGAAACCCCTGAATCATTGGGAAAATAGTCACCGCATAGACATTTTGTAAAATACTAAAAATAGCGGGAGCAACGGCAGCGGCTGTAGAAAAGTGCTTTATCGCCAGAATTGTCGCTAATCCACTATTTTGCATTCCAACTTCAATTGCCAGTGTTTTTGCATTGCGCTTATCTAAACCTAGCATTCGAGATAGGGCGTAACCTAAAGTAAACCCCAAAATAATAAATAGACTAACAATGACAAATAGAATTGGAGCAAGGGTTTTTAGATTGCTATGGTTTAACGCAACAATGATTGCAACGATTACAGAGATTGCAACCAACGCAGCAAAAGGTAAAGCAGGCTGCACAATTTTTATGGGTTTGTTCAGCGGTTTTTGGAGAAGAATACCTAAGACAACCGGGATCAAACTCATTTTGATTAAATCAAAAAATACACCTGCTGTATCGACAGGAATCGATTGATGTAAAAATAGATCAATTAATAACGGCATCGAAAATACTGAGATGAGGGTTGAGCAAGTTGTCATTGCCACGGATAAAGCCACGTTGCCTGAGCAAAGATAAGTGGCTACATTGGAGGCGGTTCCACCAGGGGCCGTACCAACAAGAATTAATCCAATCAGTATGGGAAGGTCAACATCAAAAATTTTCGCCAATGAAAACCCGACAATAGGCATAATCAAAAATTGGAGGCATACACCCAGTGCAATCCACCAAGGCTTAGTGATGGCTTTTATCATATCATCAACACTGATAGTCAGCCCCATGAGGAACATGATGGTAATGAGTAGCCAACTAATATTTGGTTTTAATAGACTAAAAAAATGAGGGAAAGCGTACCCTGCAAAGGCTGAAATGACGATAACGAAGGAGTAGATAAATGCTATGGTTTTGTCTGTCATAGTTAAGCCTTTGGTCGTTATACCCATTGAGACAATTAAAACGTCAAAAGATGCAGAAATGCTTTGAATAGTAACGTATTTTTTGGATATTGCGAATGACGTTTTCAATCACGCAGACTTGGTGTTGTTAAATTAAAATCATTTTTTATGCAAATCTGCCTAAAATAAATTGAGATAGATTAACGTATGATCAATAAAATCAAATGGAGAAAAGAGAATGGTTCCAGACAGGCACTGCTTGTTGTAGACAATGTTGATTTGATATTTAAGGAATTGTTGCGTTGTCACTCTTGGGCATTACAGTGAAATGTCACTTTTTGAAATAGACAATCTGAAAGCCTGATTTTATCTTGATTTAATCAGATGTTCCTTAGCGTTAACCGAGGAGTTTCTGCTCTTAATGAGCCATGTGTTCAATTGGAAAAAAATTTTCAAAAATTATGGAATCATAAAGTTACATAAAAAGTGCAATTAAAATACGCACTTTTTACGTAAAATTTGTATATAAGCTGATCAGGATATGGATAATGTATTTCATTATTCTTACGTGCAGCTTGGTTTAATCCAATACAGCTTAATCCAATACAGTCTAATCAAAGGGGAAAGATCCCGCCTGCCTTTTTTCGAAAACCTTACCGTCTTTTGAACGCCAGACATCCTGAAAAGTGGTCTGATCATTATAGCCGCCAATGATGTAAAGCCATTCACCCTTTGTCAGCATTTGATGACCCGCCCGGGCAGAAAATGAAGGCGCTTCAGTCACTAACTCCCATTGGACTCCATCAGCGGATTTCCATATGTCATTGTAATAGGATTTTTCGTTATTCCCGCTGAATCCGCCTGAAAGATATAACGTTTCCTTAAACACGGTTAATTGATGCTTGAAGCGAGCATCAAATTGAGCGCTTCCTGTAAGTGCATTAAAGTTTTCCCCGTCGGTCGATGACCAAACATCATTTAGATAGCGTCGAGAAGTATCCGCACCTTCCATCCCGCCCGTTAAGTATATTGTATCGTTGAAGGCAGTCGCTGCAGATGCACAGCGTTTCGAGAATGCAGTGCTTTCTGTGACTTTGGTCCAATCTGTTCCATTTTGCGTCCGCCAGACATCATTATAAGAGTTGCAACCATTTTCTTCAGTCCAGCCAGTCATCAAATACAGTGTTTCATTTACATTGACCATTTGGTGACTGTCTCGTGGCGGAAAAGGCGCTTGTTCAATGAGCTGAGTAAAACTTTCACCATCTTCTGTTTCCCAAACATCTTGCAGTGCTTTGTCATTTTCATTCCAGCCACCGGTTAAAATGAGCTTATTATCAAGAACACTTAGGCCATGGTTTTCTCGCCCGCTGAATTCTGCGTCATTAAGCACTTCGGTCCATAGGCTGCCGTCAGATGAAGACCAGACATCATTGAGATAGCTTTCATTATCACCGCTTCCTGTACGCCCGCCAATGACCCAGATCTTGTTATTGAACACGATTGCACGATGATATTTTCGCGCTGAGAAAATCTTTTTGTCGATAAATGAAGCGACGTTACTATGTGTATTATCGTCAACACTAATCTGGAATCGGGTATCAGTGGTTATGGTAATTTCATCCAGCGGTGTTTCCTGATTAGGTTTAATAGTGATTTTGGTGTTTTGTTCACAATCTGCTGGCAAACAGTCTTGTTCATCGCTAACGGTAAGTGTTAAGTCGCTGTTATCATCGGAATAAATGGTCATTTTGCTGCTGTCATCAGTGATCCATAATACAAAGTGAAGCTCTGATGTTAAGACCGTGAGGGTAATACTGTCTGATGCATCACCTGCTTGAGCAACAATGCTAACCTCACCTGGTTGTTTTAATGTTAGCCTGCCGTTACTACTGACTTCTGCTATATCGGTATCACTACTTTCAAATACCAGATCATCGTCTGTTTCGCTGGTTGTATCATCTTCATAGGTAATTTCAACCGAAACCATGGCATCCTGATCAACAAACAGTTTAGTCTCATCTATAGATAAAGTCAGACTGCTAATAGCAAGGGTTGATAGACCGGATGAATCCTCAGTATCATCGCTAATACTTAGCCCATCGCCGTCAATCCCACTTTCTTTTTGACTTTCTTCAATGTTTTCTTTGTTGTTATCTGTGGTTTTTTCTGTCGGGGTGCAGGCCGTTATAAACAATGCAATAAGCAGAATGTTGAAAATCGCCAGTGTTTTTTGGTGTGAAAGCATTCTGTCGTCCGTGTCTAGTCAGTTGCCATTCAAAGCCACTTAATATATCCAGAAGGGCCATTCGATTAAGTAGTGTTCTTTTCGATACGTTTATTTAATGCGTACCATGTTTTCAAATATAGCCTTTTTTTTTATTTTGGCCTGTTTTGCTTATATTTGGTTCGGTGGCTGAAAACTTATCTAAGCCATGGAGGTCAAATAGCCTATCTAGTCGCCTAAAGTCTTTCAGTGAGGAAAAATAAAGCATGTCGATAGGTGAAATGCCATTCAGCCAAGAGGATTTTGAATGGCTTAAATTGATGATAGGAGAGTTCACTTGTGAAGTGGTTAATCAGCATGAGGAGGCTCAAGAGTCTATTGCGCGACTAAATGGCGCTAGTTTTTCAAGTCAGTTTATTTTCAATCATCATTTTGTCGAACGGAGATTTGAGGGAAAGCATTCAACACAAACACCTGAAATCGTATTGGGCAGAGGGTATTTGGGCTATAACACCGCAATGGAGTGTTTCGAAGGGTTTTGGATAGATACATTAAAAGGATCAATGGCTTTTGATCGAGGACAGCGATTGGGTAATCAACTGATCATGGAGAAGGTTATAACACCGGATTTTAAACCATTACCTAATACGCAAAGCTATGTTAAAACGGTAACAGATTTAACCAATGCTGATGAGTTTTCAATGGGGTTCTTTATCAAAGATAAGGGCGATAAAGAAATGAATATGTTTACTTTAGCCTTTAAGCGTTTTGATTAAAAATCCTAGCTATTATTTCTTCTTTGGGCTGTTTTTCTTTCCCAAGAGGCTGTTTCATTGTCATGGTTATAAGGGTGATCGATATATAAGGCCCCTAATAATTGTGCAAGACCTGCTACCGCAGCGCCTGCGTTAATCCAAGCTATACCTTCGGCGTAAGCCTCCCAAACCCCTTCCTCTTTATCAGGTATAAGGAGACAGAGGGCTCCACCTAACTGATAACATGCAAATGAGCGGGCTAATTGTTTTAAACCATCTTTCACACCATCATAAGCTGGAAGACCTCTGCGGATATATTTATTTTGTTCACCTTGCGCGAAAACAAAGCCGTTAATGGAGCCTAAAATGTAGCAAAAAGGGTACAGATAATTTGGCAAAGCTTCACACCGGCAAAAAGTAAAGCAAAGAGATAGCCCTAAAATAGCGGTAGTTATTTTGTGGTTGCAAAAGCGCATTTAGAAAATTGACCATCTAACTAATCATAACGAGTATGACAATTAAAGTTGAATGTTGGTTCAATATTGCTAAATGTCTTCAGTCGATGTTCTTGCTTGGTGATACCTGCGTTAAAAGTAAAAAGAAGTTATTCTAAAAATGAAGCGAAAGGTGGAAAAGTTTCGTAATGTTGATTAAGAAACTTTTCCAGGGTTTGGGAGGTTATTTTTTTGGCCGTTTCAACATGAATTCTAATGTTTTTTCCGTCTTATCTGAATAAGGGGGAATGACACCCGTGTATTTCATCATGTAGATTTTCTTGGATTGGCTAAAGATTGATTTAGCATGACTAAAGGTTTTAAAGCCTTCAAATCCATGATAGTTACCCATGCCTGATGGGCCAATGCCACCAAATGGGATATCTTCAACGCCTGCGTGGGCGATAACATCATTGACAGCCACACCTCCAGAGGTTGTGCGGTTTAATACTTCTGCCTGTTCACCCGCATCATCACCAAAATAATACAAGGATAACGGACGGGGATTGGCATTAATGTAGTTAATGGCATCATCAATGTTTTTATAGGTTTTAATAGAGATAACTGGCCCAAAGATTTCTTCCTGCATGGCGCGTAAATCATCCGATGGATTCACGATCATGGTCAGTGGGATTTTATGGGTGGTGGTCTGGGTATTAAAATCTTCTTTTGCCGGGTTGATGATCCTGACATCTGCACCTTTTTCCTGTGCATCTTCAATGATACCCATGATGCGGTCGTAGTGCTTACGATTAACGACGGAAGTATAGTCATCGTTATTTAGCATGGTTGGGAACATTTCTTTGATATGCATCTCAGCCAGCTTAGTAAATAACTCAAGCTGTTCTTCTGGAACAAATACATAGTCAGGTGAGATACAAACCTGGCCGCAGTTAAGTGCTTTACCGGTGAAAATACGTAATACCGCTTCTTTTACATCAGCGGATCGAGAGAGTACAACCGGTGACTTACCGCCTAATTCAAGGGTCACTGGTGTGAGATTTTCAGCTGCACCCCTTAAAATGTATTTGCCAACACTGGTTGCGCCAGTAAAGATGATATGGTCTAAAGGCAAGGAAGAAAAAGCTTCGCCGACTTCAGGGCCACCTGTGATGCCTACCACTTCAGTCTCATCAAAGTATTTGGCGAATAGCTGTTTTAGCAGCTCAGAAGTCTTTGGTGTGATTTCGGTCAATTTCACCATGCAGCGATTACCTGCAGCTAAAATACCGATTAGTGGTGTGCAAGCAACAAAAACAGGGAAGTTCCAGGTGGTGATATTACCAACGACGCCTTTTGGCTGGTACTGGATTTTTGATTTTGCACCGATTAAGCCTAGAGGGAAAGGCGACTGGCGCTTTTCATCTTTCATCCATTTTTTCAGGTGTTTTTTGGTGTGTTTGAGCGCTTCAAAGCTACCATAGAAATCGGCAATCTTTGATTGGTGTAGTGATCTGTGACCAAAATCTTCTTTTAAGGCTTCACACAGAATATCAATATTATCGTAAAGCAAACTTTCTAACCGGTTGAGTCTGTCTAAACGACGCTCATAACTGACAAACCCTTCTTTCTCAAAAGAAGCCCGTTGTTTTGCAAGAATCGCAAGAAGATCTTCTTTAGTCATGGGCGCTTGTTCATTTGCTTTGTCTTGAAGCTTAATATCCATAATGTCTTTATTATTATCGTTGGGAGCAAACGGTTATTTATACTCGTTAAAAGCCAGATATACAACCTCATCGCCCGAATTAGTGACTTGGTTGCTCGGCATGCGGGCAAAACCTGTAGAATTGGCGACAGAGCTTATGACGCCAGAGCCTTGGTGTGAGTATGGTTGGAGAAAAAGCCTACCAGAATCATCACTGTTTATTGTCACCCTTACAAATTCTTCACGTTTGTTTGAATGCGGTTTTTCTAACAAGATGGGATAGCTAACTGGGGGCTCTTGTGATGCATTTTGCCCTTGTAGTTTTTGTAAAAATGGCAATCCAAAGAGTTGAAAGCCAGTATAAGCAGAGACTGGGTTACCGGGCAGACCAATAATGGGTATGGTTTTATCTTGATGAGATACTTTGCCAAAAGTAAAAGGCTTGCCGGGTTTCATGGCTATTTTCCAGAAATCAATCTCACCGATGGATTCAATGGCCGCTTTTACATAATCAGCATCACCAACTGATACACCACCTGTTGTGATCAAGATGTCAGCTTGAGTAATGGCCTTCTGTAATCGGGTTGTAGTCTGTTCTAGATTATCAGCCATGACATCTGTGAAGACGTTAAATCCCGCAGTTTGTAATTCAGCCATTAACATGGGCGCGTTACTGTTATAAATTTGACCGGATTCCAGCGGTGTTGGCGGGGATACTAACTCATCGCCACTGACTAATAGTGCCACCGTTAGCGGCTTAAAGACGTCACATTCGTCGATGCCAGCTTGAGTTAACAGTCCAATATGTTTGCCAAGTAGTTTTGTCCCCTTTTTAATGACGATGTCACCCTGATGAAATTCTTCACCCTGATGCCGAATATTACCGCCTTGTTTGATGGCCTGTTTAAATTCAACATTTTTCTCTGTAAAGGTACAGTTTTCCTGCATTTCAACAGTGTCTGCACCATCTGGAACCATGGCACCTGTGTAGATACGGGCAGCTGTGCCTTTTTCAAGTGGTTTGGCTGCATTGCCTGCAAAAATGGTTTGCGAAATCGGCAAGGATGGCGTGTTGGTCGATGGAACATCTTCGGAATTAAAGGCCACGCCATCCATCGCTGAGTTTGAAAATGGTGGCGAGTCAACTTTTGCGCTAATGTCTTCTGCCAAGATACTGTTCAAAAGGCTGAGTCCGCTGAGCTTTTGGATAGCAGGTAGATGGATTGTCTCTGTTTGTGCTAATAAATTTTCAAGGGCTTCGTCAAAAGATAACACGGTTTTTCCACGGATTAAAAACGGCTATCATAACAAAACCATTTCTTCCTTAACATTGATTAGAAACGCCCGAATCTAAAAAAGGCCAAACGCATTATGATGAAAGCAGAGCAATTGAACCAAGGGTTATTGGATTTTATTGAGGCATCACCGACGCCTTTCCATGCAGTGGAGGAAATTAAAACCCGATTAACAGCGCATGGCTTTGTTGAGCTTAAGGAAACAGATAGTTGGAATGTACAAAGACAACAAGGGTATTTTGTCACTCGAAATGATTCGAGTATTGTTGCGTTTCGGTTAGGGGCTGGCGATTTAGCTGCCGAAGGCATGCATTTATTAGGCGCGCATACCGATAGCCCTTGTCTTAAGGTGAAGCCCAATGCAGATATTGTGCGATTTGGTTATCATCAAGTGGGTGTTGAAATCTATGGGGGTGTCTTGCTGAATCCCTGGTTCGATAGAGCATTAAGCCTGGCCGGCAAGGTTTCAGTATTAACCGATGATGGGCGGGTTGCTCACCGGTTACTTGATTTTAAAAAACCTATTGGCATGATTCCAAGTTTAGCGATTCATCTGGATCGAGAGGCCAATAAAAATCGTTCAGTAAATCCACAAACCGATATGCCAGTTATATTAGGCTTGTCTGATACGATTTCTTCATTCAATGATATTGTGATGGCACAAATTGAAAAAGAGCACCCTGATGTAAACGCTAAAAGCCTGCTTGATCATGAATTAAGTTTTTATGATGCCCAGAAAGGCGAAATTCATGGGTTTAACAATGATTTTCTGTCCGCTGCGCGCATAGATAACCTGCTCAGTTGCTATCTCGGACTTGAATCACTGTTAGCGTCGAATAATAAACATCATAGTTTATTTGTGTTTAATGACCATGAAGAAGTCGGCAGTGGGTCGGCTGTGGGTGCAGCAGGTCCTATGCTCATGGATTGTTTGATGCGGATTGTGCCTGATCACGAATCCTTTGTGCGATTGATCCAAAACTCTTTTATGATTTCAGCGGATAATACCCATGCCCTGCATCCAAATTACCCAGCTAGACATGATGATAAACACGGCCCAATGATAGGGCAGGGG
>CAKMZU010000134.1:0-2217 GCA_929200485.1 uncultured Gammaproteobacteria bacterium
TTGGCTTATATAGGTTGAAGACTCAGAAACATAAAACTTAAATGGATAGGCGTTTTCAGCTAATCATGGCTGGAGTCAAAGCCGAAAAATATTTACTCTGTTGTTGGTTTTAGCAGAATGTTAATGTCAGTTTGAGTGGTTGGCATTTTTTAAAAGGAATTCGACTGATGATTAACTGAGTAGATTTTTTTTATAAAATTCAAAAAAATATGGTAAGTGAATTTATGAAGTTAGGTGGTTAACATTTTTTTTTATAAAAGTCTGAAAGAATAATGATTGTATTATTTCAGCAAGGTGATATTGCAGTAATTGACGAGTTTTATTTTTAGTCATGGCGTGTTTTGTACGTGCATCAGCAAAAACTTTCCCTGTTACGCAGCTTTGCTTTCGAAAAGAAGCGAAAGCGCCAGGTATCACCATCTAAACAAGATTGATTGATACCTCCCACTTCAGTTATCAACACCTTATTAGCCAAATTGGTTCATCGTATTATCAAAGCCTGCAGCCTTTAAAGCTGCGTCTCCTGAGAAATATTCTTTATGATCATCCCCAATGTCTGAACCTGCCATATTTTGATGTTTGACGCAGGCTATCGCTTGCCTGAGTTCCGTGCGTTGAACGCCTGCGACATAAGCCAGCATACCGTCATCACCAAAATAGCCTTTAGCTAAATTATCTGTTGATAATGCCGCAGTATGATAAGTTGGCAGCGTTATGAGATGGTGGAAAATGCCAGCGTCACGCGCACCATCTTGCTGAAATGTTCTAATGCGGGTATCTGCCTCTTTTGCCAATTCAGTCTCATCGTAATCTGCGCTCATCAATTGGTCACGGGTGTATTGGCGTAAATCTCTGCCTTCATCCATCCATTGATCGAACACTTGTTGGCGAAAGCTCAGCGTCCAGTTAAATGAAGGGCTATTGTTATAGACAAGCTTGGCATTGGGAACCACCGCACGAATACGATTAACCATACTGGCAATTTGCCCAATGTGCGGTTTCTCGGTTTCTATCCATAGCAGGTCAGCACCATTTTGCAAAGAGGTGATACAATCAAGAACAACTCTGTCTTCACCTGTGCCACTCTTAAACTGAAATAGCCCGCTGGCTAAACGCTTCGGTTTGATCATCCGGCCATTTGTTCTAACACTGACTTCACCATGGTTTAGGTTGGCCATATTTTCTATAACTTCTCCATCAAGGAAGCTATTATAGCGATCACCCAAATCACCTTCTTTTTGTGATACGGCAATTTGTTTGGTCAACCCTGCGCCAAGTGAATCAGTCCGTGCGACAATAACGCCATCGTCAACACCCAGCTCAAGAAATGCGTAACGCACGGCCCTTATCTTTGCCAGAAAATCATCATGAGGGACAGTCACTTTGCCATCCTGATGACCGCACTGCTTTTCGTCCGATACCTGATTTTCGATTTGAATACAGCAGGCACCGGCTTCAATCATTTTTTTTGCAAGAAGATAAGTGGCTTCTTCATTGCCAAACCCTGCATCGATATCGGCAATAATTGGCACCACGTGCGTTTGGAAGTTGTTAATTTTATTTTGTACCTCTTTTGCATGAACATCATCATTGGCAATATGTGCTTTATCAAGTTCACGAAATAGTCCGCCAAGTTCGCGTGCATCGGCCTGGCGCAGGAAGGTGTAGAGCTCTTCGATAAGCGCGGCTACCGATGTTTTTTCATGCATTGATTGATCGGGTAGTGGGCCAAACTCTGAACGTAATGCGGCGACCATCCATCCCGAGAGATAAAGGTAACGCCCGTCTGTTGTGTCAAAATGTTTTTTTATCGATATCATTTTTTGTTGCCCAATAAAACCGTGCCAGCAACCTAAAGATTGAGTGTAGTTTGATGGGTCTTTGTCATAAGCGTCCATGTCCTGGCGCATAATTCCTGCCGTATAACGTGCAATATCAAGCCCGGTTTGAAATTGGTTTTGTAATTTCATTCTTGCAGCATATTCAGGGTTGATAGAAGACCAAGCGTCTCCTTTCGTATTGCAAAGATCAATAATACGCCTTTGTTCTTCATTTAATGAAAGCATTGCCAACTCCTAAATGTATACAGTGGTATATTTAATATTTGCATTGTATTGAGTGATCCAGGATAAGAAAAATTCAGTTTTTTTATTCTCGACATTTATTTTATGAATGCTTGATTAGAAAATTGCATAAAAAATACTTACCGCAAGGCAA
>CAKMZU010000134.1:2227-7992 GCA_929200485.1 uncultured Gammaproteobacteria bacterium
AGGCAATAAAGATTGATAAATAGAATGACAGAATTGGATTAGTTTTGATTAAGAACGGCATCAAGCGCAGTGGCACATCTCGCGATATTCTGAGGATTGCTTGAATACCCCATCAAGCCTATTCGCCAGATTTTTCCTGCCAAGGTACCAAGCCCCGCACCAATTTCAATATTGTGCTCGCCAAGCAAGGTTTTTCGAATGCTCTCATCATCAACGCCATTAGGAATGTTGACTGCATTGAGTTGAGGTAATCGTATATCTTCAGGAACAGCTAATGTGAGTCCGATTTTATTCAATGCGTTTTTTAGTAAGTCATGATTGGCGTCGTGTCTTTGCCAAGCATTTTCCAGAGCTTCTTCTTTGAGTATAACTAACGACTCATGTAAGGCGTAAAGGCTATTTACGGGGGCTGTATGGTGATATGCACGTTTTTCCCCTTCACCCCAATAGCTCATAATAAGAGTCATATCCAAAAACCAACTTTGAATTTTACTCGAACGAGTCTTGATTTGATTCACCGCCTCTTTAGAAAAAGTCACTGGCGATATTCCCGGGACACAGGAAAGGCATTTTTGCGTACCCGAATAACAGGCATCAATATGCCAATCATCAATGTAAAGTGGACTACCACCGAGTGAGGTTACCGCATCGACTATGGTTAGACATCCATAGGATTTTGCGATGTCACAAATAACTTTGGCGTCACTTAAAACGCCGGTAGAAGTTTCTGCATGAACAAATGCAACGATTTTAACATCGTTATGGGTTTTGAGCGCAGTTTCGAGTTTTTCAGGATCAACCGCTTGCCCCCAGTCATCTTCTACCAGTATGGGGTTGCCGCCGCAGCGTTCAACATTTTCTTGCATTCGTTGGCCGAAAACACCATTTTTACAAATAATGACCTTATCTCCCGGCTCGACAAGATTGACAAAACAAGCTTCCATACCGGCAGATCCGGGTCCGGAAATGGGTAGCGATAAGTCATTGTGAGTATTGAATGCGTACTGCAATAAAGATCGTATGTCATCCATTAGCGCGATAAATGCGATATCCAAATGTCCAATCGTTGGTCGACCCAATGCAGATAATACTCTAGGGCTAACATTTGATGGCCCAGGCCCCATTAAGAGTCTTTCGGGAGGGTAGAATGTGTTTGACATCTTGTGGTTTCAATTTGATTTGTTTGTGGGGGTAGAAACGCTCAGGGTGAATGGGGGGAGTATACTCCTCCCTTTCTCTGGTACTTTGCTTTAGCACGCCGTTAGATAAATGTACCCGACAATGGCGGTGAATGAATACGCGGGTTTATTACGCAACGTTTTTTAACACACTGTCTTTATGTTCTTTTCTTCGTCGGTGCAAAGCAGGCTCGGTATAGCCGTTGACCACCTCTTTGCCATGGATAATTAAATCCCATGCGGCAGCAAGTGCAGGGCGGTTTGAAATATCGCCGCAATCCGGTAGCAGTGGAGCATATTCCGGGTCACTTAGATTTTGCTGGTCGACGACTTTGGCCATGCGTCGAATAGAATCTAACACATCTTGTTGAGTGCAAATTCCGTGATGTATCCAGTTGCACAAATGTTGGCTGGATATTCGAAGCGTTGCTCTATCTTCCATAAGGCCAATATCATTAATATCAGGTACTTTTGAGCAGCCGACCCCTTGGTCTATCCAGCGTGAAACATAGCCAAGTATGCCTTGGATGTTATTGTCGATTTCTTTATTCACATCCTTAACTTCAAGACTATCAGTGAGTAATGGAATCGTTAATAAACTCTCCATAGACTCGGTATCCTTATGTTGGATAACACGCTTTTGCTCATCAAAAACATCAACTGTATGGTAATGAATGGCATGTAAGGTGGCGGCGGTTGGGGACGGTACCCATGCTGTGGAAGCACCAGATTTAGGGTGCTCAATTTTTTGCATCAGCATATCCGCCATTCTGTCAGGCATTGCCCACATGCCTTTGCCGATCTGCGCCTTTCTATGGAAGCCGCATTCAAGCGCAATGCTGACATTGCGTTTCTCATAAGCGTTAATCCAGGCCGAATGCTTCATTTCTGTTTTCGGAACAACTGCCCCTGCTTCCATTGACGTGTGAATCTCGTCGCCGGTTCGATCGAGAAAACCGGTATTGACAAATACAATGCGTTGTCTCGCTTGGTAAATACAGGATTTAAGATTAATGGATGTTCGCCGCTCTTCATCCATTAAACCTAATTTGATGGTATTGGGTGCTAAGCCAAGTGCCTGTTCAATAAGCTCAAATGATCGACAGGTAAATGCGACTTCTTCCGGTCCATGAAGCTTGGGTTTGACAATGTATATGCTGCCTTTCCTGGAATTCTTGTCAGTCTGTGTTGATTGCAGATCATGGAGACCAGCTAAGGCCGAAATAAACCCATCGATCAAACCTTCAGGGATTTCGTTTTCAAATTCATCAAGAACCATATCGGTTTTCATTAACAGGCCAACATTGCGAACCATAAGTAGACTCCGGCCTTTAAGACGAATGTTATTGCCCACGCTATCGGTATAAAATCTATCCTTTGCCAAGGCTCGAGAGTTTACTTTACCTGCTTTGGTAAAATCTGCTGTCAGATCTCCTTGCATCAATCCAAGCCAGTTTCTGTATACCTCAACTTTGTCTTCACTATCGACAGCAGCAACAGAGTCTTCAAAGTCCTGAATAGTTGTAACAGCAGATTCAAGTAATATATCACTAAGGTTTGCTTTATCTGCGTACCCAATATCATCATCTTTGTTAATAACGAGCGATATATGTAATCCGTTATGAAGAAACAGTATCTCACTCGGTGCTAAGGGCTCCCCAATATAACCTGCAAATAATCGCTCATCATAGAGTGTTGTCACTTCGCCATTTTCTAAAACGGCTCGGCATGAACCGTTGCCAAAATAATAACGCACGACTTCATGATGGCTGCCTTCTTCCAGAGGGATGATATCATCAAGGAAGGTTTTGGCTTGATGGGTAACAGACTGCCCCCTTTGCGGGTTGTATCGCTTGCCTGGTTCAAGGCCTTCTTTCTGAGCAATAATATCTGTGCCGTAAAACGCATCATAAAGACTTCCCCATCGTGCATTCGCTGCATTGATTGCGTATCGTGCATTCTTAACGGGGACGACTAATTGCGGTCCTGAGATAGTCGCGACTTCGTCATCAACATTGGCTGTTTCTATACAAAAATCTGCCGGCTCATCCAATAGATAGTCGATGCTTTTGAGGAACGACTGATATTCGTCAAATGAAAATCCCGATTTACGCTTTCTATGCCAGGCATCAATCATGCCCTGTTTTTCTGAACGCTGACTCAGGAGGCTGTCGTTAGCGTCTGAAAGACTGTCAATGAGATGGCTTAATCCATCAAACACGCGATTAGGTGTTAGGCCTGAACCTGGGACAAGCTCGTTAACAATGAAGTTATAGAGATTTCGTTTAATGTTAAGATTTGACGTTTTAATATAGGTCATTTTCTTGCCCTTAACATGATAGGTTTCGAGGCTAGGAATAGTAAGTGTATACCATGGTATACACTAATTTATTCTACCTATATTGGATATTTATTTTGTAAATGTTAGTGCTGAAAGGGTTTTTGGTGGTTTAACATGAAAAGAGAAATTAGTTGTTAAAATAATGGGTATTGGATTTTGGTTCATTGGCATTCGCCGAAATGATTTCTCTCAGCCAGCGATGGCGTTTGTCTTTGTGTACTTTCGGACTCCACGCCATCTTAATTTCAATCGGTGTTATTTCAAACGGAGGCTTTGAGATGACCAGATTCAGGTTAGCTTCACAGAAACGTGTGGCGCGTGAAGGCAGTGTCACGACAAGATCGCTTTTTTCAGCAAGCAAAATTGCCGATTGGTAATGCCTTGTGAAAAGACCAATGGTTCGTCGGCGACCGATTTTTTTCATATGTTTGTCGACCCAACCCAAACGTGGCGCATTGGAACTTTCCATTCGCTCCCCAGTGCCCATGCCGGTTTTACTAACCCAGATGTGATCTGCTTTTAAATAGGAATCCATGGTGAGTTCACTATTTAGGACATGCGCTTTGTTGTACACACAAACATAATGATCGTTCCACAGATTTTTTTGATAAAACGATTGGGGGAGAGAGTCAAATCGGTTGATAATCATATCAACATAGCCCATCTCCAGGTCAGACAAGTTAACATCGCTCGGTGTTATCAAATCCAAGGTGACATGAGGTGCTTCTTTACGCAGATACATCAGTAAAGGCGGAATCAATGTTGACTCAACATAGTCACTCACGGCAATTCGAAACACGTCGGATGAAGTCTTATGGTCAAACTTCTTTTCACGAAAAATAATCTCTTCCATGCTTTCTACGACGGTTCGAACTTCAGATTGCAACTCTAAGGCGAATTTTGTTGGTGACATGCCCTGACTGGAACGGACTAGGATATCATCATCAAATAAATCTCTCAGTCGCTTTAGAATATTACTCATTGCCGGCTGGGTTATTCCCAAATCGTTAGCTGAGCGGGTGACACTTTTTGTGCGCAAAAGAGAGTCTAAATAGATTAAAAGATTTAGGTCGACTTGGCCTAAATTCATTGTGCTTTATCTCGAAATAGATATAAATGTAGACTGTAGTGTTCTTTTATTTGTAAGGCAATATTAATTTATCAATATTTAAATTTACCCGAACGCTATTGGGATAAATAGTCGATGGTTAAGTTCAAAATGGTACGACGTTAAAAATCGATTTCACGTTATAAGAAAAAATGGATAAAATAATAAAGACAGTAATCAAATAAGAATACAGGGTCTATGGTCGAACTGACAAAAAGAGAAGCGCGGAAGCGAAAAATTAAGCAAAATATTTTGCAGAAATCGTACATCCTGTTTGTCAAAAATGGTTACGAAAATACTACCGTTGGAGAAATTTTGAAGGCGTCAGAAGTCTCCAGGAGAACATTTTTTAAGTATTTTCCAACCAAGCAGGATTTGCTACATCACTTTTCCAGGGAAATGGTTCGTGTAACCCGCTTAAAAATATTAAAATATGCTGATAATGGATGGTCGACCAAGCGTCGATTGAATGCATATTTTAAATATTCCGTTATCAGTGTGAAGAAAACCAATGAGTTTGCGAAAATTTTGCTCAAAAATGCGATGGGTTCATTGCCTAAAGTCGAGAGTGATTCTTCTTCATGCCAATTAGAAGGCATTCAAGAGGCCTTTCTCGAGCTTCTTCGTCAGGGCTACGAACAAGGCGAATTGAATACATCAATGCCCTTAGAGTTTCATGCGCAAATCGTCATGGGGATCTATAATTCGGTTATTATTAATTGGCTGAATAAGACGGAATACCCATTAGAAAATCGGATGGCCCAAGCGGCAAAAGTCGCATTAAAGGCCATTTCATAAGCGTAGTTTGATAGAAGGCATTCTGATTGAGATAGGGTGCTAGAACTATTTTAGGCGCGATTATTCAAACACTAATCACAGCCTTTTTAACCATAAAGTTGAATGGGTATTATTGTCAGAAGACAAGTGAATAGCACACTAAAAATATGGCACTGTTTAGTGATTTTAGTCTGTTCAGGAAACTTTAAGTCACCAATGATATATTATGTCCAGACATTTCTTTTTTAAGAAGTTGGATGAAAATGCTTAAAAAACTAGTAATTCTCGCGTTAGCGCTCGTGGGACTTAATTGGCTGTTTGGGTCAAAGGGCGACGATAACAACTATGACTGGAATGATTG
>CAKMZU010000134.1:8002-8844 GCA_929200485.1 uncultured Gammaproteobacteria bacterium
TTGCGATGATTAAATTCACTGTCATAGCTGCGATACTATACATTGCAAATTAATGCAGGTAAATTAAGCGATTTCCACAGTATATATTGCAAGGGAAAGATTGAACATGTTTAAACGATAGGGTGCGTATTAACTGCCTAACAGATTCCCACGCAAAAAAAACAATAATTTAACAATCAAATTATAGGGGAAATAAAAAATCCGCTAGATAGGCGGGTTTCGGTCAATAAGTAGACAATTAAAAAATTTTGCTTTGGTTAAAGCAGGATATCTTCATCAAAATTACCTCAAGGCGCAGGCGCCGATTCCTTGATTGATGAAGGCTCCACAGATGAAATGAAACTTTACTCTAACACTTTACTGTATTTACTTGCCGGTATTTTGTTTGATTCCAATAAAGCCTTTATATGTTGGCAGTACATAAGCGATGTCTTTTTCTTCGTGATGAATACTTTCGCCGCCAGCTGCAGGGTTACCCCACGTCACCACACTGCCATCCTTTTTAAGTGCAGCAAAGGCTGAATCCGTCGCTGTGATAGAAACAACGTCGGTTAGATTATCTTTTCTGTAGCCAACGTTTTTTTCGCTCCATACTACAACACTACCATCAGATTTGAGTGCGGCAAAAGCAAGCTTAGCCGTTGGCGATCCAAGCCCCGCAGTGGTCAGGCTTTTAAAATCTGTTATTGTTTTTGGTGGATTCTCATTGTCTTTTAGCATTACTAATTTTCTATCGATTCCAGTAATATAGCCTGCACCTGTAGTAATATAGCCTGCACCTGAGTTATAGAATACTAAACCTTTGACGTCATCTACAGGATCTTCACCTTTAGTAGATAAAT
>CAKMZU010000134.1:8854-9179 GCA_929200485.1 uncultured Gammaproteobacteria bacterium
GCAGCCACTAAGCCCTTTTCATTAATTTCATCGAGAGCGAGACAGTCTTTAAAACGGTTAATAGATTCACTTAGGGCAACGGGTTGAGCCTTTGGGGAGGGCAGTACATTAACAATCGCTTTAGCAGAGGCAGTTGTCGCATCCCATAGCTTTATGGATACCTTTACTGTATTCTCACCTTTCTTATTGCCGGTGACCTTTCCTTTGATAACGGTGTTATAACCCTTATCCGTCAACAATTTAGGAATTACAACATCTCATCATGTGCTTATTACAGCTACTTGAATGAGCGAAAGCTTTAGAACAAACATCGCACTTATAAGGC